>NZ_BMJQ01000012.1 GCF_014643535.1 Aliidongia dinghuensis
GGCGGCGACGCGGCGGCGCTGGCGGCGGCCGTTGCGGCCCTGCTCGACGACCCGGACCGGCGCCGGACCATGGGCGCCGCCGCCCAGCGCCGTGCCGCGGCCGAGCATGCGCTGCCGGTCGCCGCCCGTCGGCTCGATGCCATTTTGGGCGGGCTCGTATGACGCCGTTCGCAGCACTGCGCCATGCGCCGACCGCCTGGAACGAGGCGGGCCGGCTGCAGGGCCGGTCCGATCCGCCGCTCAGCCCCGAGGGTCGAGCGCTCGCCCGGCGCTGGTGCCTGCCCCGGGAGGTCGCGGGCTTCCGCTGGCTTGCGAGCCCGCTCGGCCGCGCCGTCGAGACGGCGGAATGCCTGGGGCTTGATGCGGTGATCGAGCCGGCGCTGATCGAGATGGCCTGGGGCGAGTGGGAGGGCCGGACCTTGGCCGGCCTGCGCGCCGCCGACCCGGCCGGCATGGCCTTGGCCGAGGCGCGCGGGCTCGATCTCTCACCGCCCGGCGGCGAGAGCCCACGGATGGTGCAGGCGCGCCTCCGCCCGCTGCTCGAACGGCTTGCCGCCGAACGCCGCCCGACTGGTGCGGTCACGCATAAGGGCGTGCTGCGCGCGCTCCTGGCGCTCGCCACCGGCTGGGATGTGAGAGAGGCCCCGCCGATCAAGCTCAGGCCGGCGACTGTCCATCTCTTCGCGCTCGATCCGGACGGACGGCCACGGCTCCTGCAGGCCAATGTCGAGCTCGACCCCAATTTCAGGTTCGACCGATGACCATCCGCGTGCTGATCCATGTCCAGCACCTGCTGGGCACCGGCCACCTGCAGCGCTCCGCGCTCATCGCCCGCGCGCTCGTCGCCGAGGGGGCGGCCGTGACGCTGGTGACCGGCGGCATGCCGCTGCCGGGCTTCCGCATCGAGGGCGCCCGGATCGTGCAATTGCCGCCCTTGCGCGCGACCGACGCGACGTTCCGCACGCTCGTTGGCAGCGACGGCCGGCCGCTCGACGCGGCGCTCGAGGCGGAACGGCGGCAGCTGGTGCTGGCGGCCTTCGCCGAGAGCCGGCCCCAGGTCGTCGTGACCGAGACCTATCCATTCGGGCGCCGCGCGCTGCGCTTCGAGCTCGAGCCGCTGATCGAGGCCGTGCGCGCGGCCAGGCCGCGGCCGGCGCTCGTCGCCTCGATCCGCGACATCCTGGTGGCAAAGCCGGATGCGGCGAAGCGCCACGCCATGATCGAGCGGTTCGAGGCCGATTACGACCGGCTGCTGGTTCATGCCGACCCGCAGCTGATCCGGCTCGAGGCGAGCCTGCCGGAGGCGGAGGCGCTCGCCGACCGGACCCGCTACACCGGCTTCGTGGCGCCGGCCGCTGCGATCCCCGGCCCGGGCGTGCCGGCCGGCGAGGTCGTGGTCTCGGCCGGCGGCGGCGTGGTCGGTGCCGGCCTGTTGCGCACGGCACTCGAGGCCCGGCCGCTCACCCGCTATGCCGCGACACCCTGGCGCCTCGTTACCGGGCGAAACCTGCCTGAGGATAAGCTCGCGGCGCTCGAACGGCTTGCGGGCGACGGTGTCGCGATCGAGCGGTTCCGGCCCGATCTGCCGGCACTCTTCGCCCGGGCGGCACTGTCGATCAGCCAGGCCGGCTACAACACCGCGATCGAGCTGCTGCAGGCGCGCGTGCCGATGGTGCTGGTGCCGTTCGCGGAAGCGGCCGAGACCGAGCAGACCGTGCGTGCCCGGCTGCTCGCCGCGGCCGGGGCCGCCCAGATGGTCGAGGCCGCGGCACTCGACGCCGCCACCCTCGCTGCGGCGATCGACCAGGCGCGGCGGCCGCCGCTCGTGGCGGTCGATCTGGACGGCGCCCGCAACGCGGCGTGGAACATCCTGCACCTGGCCACAGAAAGAACGCCATGAAAGGGCGCGAAAAGCCGCCGATCCGTGTTACAGAGAAATTCGGAATGCCGCCTCGGCCGCCCACGTCCGCTCGTTATAAGAAGGTTGTTCGCCCTTGAGCCTTTCAGCCCATCCCGTCGCACCGTCCCTGGGGACGTCGATCTGGGCACGGCTCGAAGCCGAGCTCGACGCCTGGGCTGCGGCCGGACACACGGCCCGTTTCTGGTGGCGCGACGACGATGCGACCGAACCGACCGCGGCGCTCGACCGGCTGCTGGCGCTCGCCGGCACGGTGCCGTTGGCGCTCGCCGTCATCCCGGACCGGTCGACGGGCCAGCTGGCTCGTCGGCTCGGCAACGCCGGCAACGTGACCGTGCTGCAGCATGGCATCGCCCATCTCAACCTGGCGCCACCCGGCGCCAAGAAAGCGGAGCTCGGCACGGCACGAACGGCCACGATGCTGGCGAACGCGCTCGGCACCGCACGGCGCCGGCTCGAGGCCCTGTTCGGGCCGCAATTCCGGCCCGTGCTGGTGCCGCCCTGGAACCGCATCGCCGATGATCTGCTGCCGCTCCTGCCGCTGGCCGGTTTCGTCGGCCTGTCGACCGCCGGGCCGCGCCGGACGATCGAGGCCGCGCCCGGCCTGCGGCAGGTCAACACGCATATCGACCCGGTCGACTGGCACGGCACCCGGCGCTGCCGGCCGGTCGCCGATCTCGTGGACGAGACGGTGCGGGCACTCGCCGAGCGCCGCCTGGCGTTGGCTGAAGATCGGTCGGCCGAGGAGCCATTGCGCGAGGATGGGGAGCCGATCGGCCTTCTGACCCATCACCTGCTTGACGACGCGGGGACCGAACGGTTCACGGCCGACCTTGCGGCGATGATCCGGCAGCATCCGTCCGCCGCCTGGACCGGTGTCCGGGAGATCTGGCCCCCATGAGCAAGGGCATGAGCGAGCATCGCTATCCGACCCGCAGCCTGATCGAGGACTATGCCCGGGGCGCCGCCGGGCTCGTCTTTCTCGCAATCGCGCTCGTACCGATGCATTGGGCGTTGCACCTTATCTTCGGACTCGTCGCCGCGTTGCTGCTCGCCTTCGGCGTCCGCACCATTTTGCGCGGGCGCAGCCGGATCCTCGTCGACGACGATGCCATCACGGTCGAAGGGCCGCGGGCCCGCCGGATCGCCTGGCCGGCGCTCGCCGGGCTCAAGCTGCGCTATTTCTCGACCCGCCGCGACCGCAAGCGCGGCTGGATGGAGCTTACGCTCACCGGCCCGGGCGCGACGCTTACGATCGAGAGCCAGATCGAAGGCTTCGAGACCATCGTCCGGCGCGCGGCGCGTGCGGCGGCCGAGAGCGGCCTTGCCGTCGATCCCTCGACCGAGGGCAACCTTGCCGCCCTCGACATTCCCGTGCCGCGCGGGGCCGAGCTCGGCAGGATGGTGCCCGGCTGATGGCCGATCTGCTGGAGATCCGCGACCTCAAGGTCAGTTTCGCGACCCCGGCCGGCCCGTTCGAGGCGGTCCGCGGCGTAAGCTTCCGCGTGCCGCAGGGCGGCACGGTGGCGCTCGTCGGCGAAAGCGGCTCCGGCAAGTCGGTGGTGAGCCAGGCGATCATGGGCATCCTGCCGTCGGCGGGCCGTATCACCGGCGGCGAGATCCTGTTCAACGAGCCGGGGTCGCCCCCATCGATCGACAGGGCACCGATCGACAGGGCACCGATCGACATCGCCGCCTTCGACCGCAACGGCCCGGAGCTCCGGGCGATCCGTGGCGGCAGCATCTCGATCATCTTCCAGGAGCCGATGACTTCGCTGTCGCCGCTGCACACGGTCGGCGATCAGGTTTCCGAAGCGCTGCTGTTGCATCGGCAGGTGAGCAAGTCCGAGGCGCTCGAGCTCACGGCCGAGATGCTGCGGCTCGTGGGCTTCAAGCATCCGAAGCGCGCACTCTCGACATATGCCTTCGAGCTGTCGGGCGGCCTGCGCCAGCGGGCGATGATCGCCATGGCGCTCGTCTGCCGCCCGTCGCTCTTGATCGCCGACGAGCCCACCACCGCACTCGACGTGACGATCCAGGCGCAGATCCTGAAGCTGATCAAGGACCTGCAGGCCGAGCTCGGCATGGCGCTCCTGCTCATCACGCACGACTTGGGCGTGGTCGCGAACGTCGCCGAGGAGGTCGTGGTCATGTACCGCGGCCGGATTGTCGAGCGCGGCAGCGCCGACGACCTGTTCCGCGACCCGCGGCACCCGTATCTGAAGGCGCTCTTGGCCGCGGTGCCGCGATTCGACATGGGGCCCGAGGACCGGCTGGTGCCGATCCGTGAGATCCCGCCGATCTCGGAGACAAAGTTCCTGGCGCCGCGCCAGGTCGAGCGCGACCGGCCGAACGCGCCGCTGCTCACGATCGAAGGGTTGGCCAAGAGTTTCACGACCCGCCGCGGCGGCGAGCCGGTGAAGGCGGTCGACGGCATCGACCTCGCGATCAACGCCGGTGAATGCCTGGGCCTGGTCGGCGAGAGCGGCTGCGGCAAGACCACACTCTCGAAGATGCTGCTGCGCGCCTTGCAGCCCGACGCCGGATCGGTCCGCCTGCGCGACGGCGACCGGGACATCGATGTGCTGGCGCTCGAGGGCCGCGCGCTCACGGAGTTCCGGCGCCGGGTGCAATATGTCTTCCAGGATCCGTTCAGCGCGCTCAACCCGCGCATGACCGTGTTCGACATCCTGGCCGAACCGCTCCTGGTCCACGGCATCGGCGATGCGGCTGAACGGCGCGCCCGGGTCGAGGAGCTGGTCCGCCTGGTCGGGCTCGACCGGCAGCAGCTGAAGCGCTATCCGCACAGTTTCTCCGGCGGCCAGCGCCAGCGCATCGGCATCGCCCGGGCGCTGGCGCTCAACCCGGATCTGCTCATCTGCGACGAGCCGGTCTCCGCCCTCGACGTGTCGATCCAGGCGCAGGTGCTGAACCTGCTCAAGGACCTGCAGCAGCGGCTTGGTCTCACATACCTCTTCGTCTCGCATAATCTGGCGGTCGTCGACTATGTGGCCGACCGGATCGCGGTCATGTGCGCCGGCCGCATCGTCGAGCTGGCACCGCGCCGTACGCTGTTCCGCGATCCGCAGCATCCCTACACCAAGGCGCTGCTGGCCGCGGTGCCGACGCCGGATCTCGGCCACAAGCTCGATTTCGACGCGCTGATGGGCGGCCAGGCCTCGAACCCGGCCGCCTGGCCGCAGCCGTTCACGCGGGACGAGACCCATCGCCCGCGGCCGATCGACTTGGGCGGCGGCCACTGGGTCGAGGCGCTCGGCGCCCTGCCGGTGGGCGCGCTGAAAACGGGCGCACTCACATGAGGCCCCTTGGCATGCGCCGGCTCGCGAGCGTCCTCGCCCTCACGGCTTTGCTGCTGGGCAGCGGCGAGGCCCGGGCACTGACCTATATCGAGACGCCGTCGCTCGCCGAGGATGTCGCGGCCGGCAAGCTGCCGCCGGTCGACAAGCGGGTGCCGACAGATCCGGCGGTCGAGAGCGGGCGCCCGGGCCAACCCGGCGGCGAACTGCACGTGCTCATCAGCAGCGCGCGGGACACGCGGCTGCTCGCAATCATCGGCTATGCCCGGCTCATGGCCTATACGCCCGCCTACGACCTGGTCCCGGACATCCTGGAGAGCGTCGACCAGCACGATCAGCGCATCTATACGCTGCACCTCCGGCCCGGCCACCGCTGGTCCGACGGCGAGCCCTTCACGTCCGAGGATTTCCGCTACTGGTGGGAGGACGTGGCGAACAACAGCAAGCTGTCGCCGACCGGCCCGCCCGTGGCGCTGCTGCGCGAGGGCGAGAAGCCCAAGGTCGAGATCCTGGACCCGCTGACCGTGCGCTATTCCTGGTCGGCGCCGATGCCGACCTTCCTGTCGCTGCTCGCGAGCCCGACGCCGATCACGATCTATCGGCCGGCCCATTACCTGAAGCAGTTCCACGCCAAATACGCCGACAAGGACAAGCTCGATGCCCTCGTCCAGGCGGCGCATGTCCGGAACTGGGCCCAGCTGCACAATCGTGTCGACAATCCGGTGCGCAACGACAATCCGGACCTGCCGACGCTCGATCCCTGGGTGCTGAAGACCGCACCGCCGTCGGAGCGCTTCGTTTTCGAGCGCAACCCGTATTACTACCGGGTCGACCGTGAGGGCCGGCAGCTGCCCTACATCGACCGGATCGACGCCGCGGTCGCCGACAGCAAGATCATCCCGGCCAAGGTCGGCGCCGGCGAGGCGGACCTGCAGTCGCGCTACCTGCGCTTCGACAATTACACGTTCCTGAAGGCCAGCGAGGCGCGCAACAGCTATCGCGTACGCCTGTGGAAGACCGGCTATGGCAGCCAGCTGGCGCTCTATCCGAACCTGAATGTCAACGATCCCGCATGGCGGAACCTGTTGCGCGACGTGCGGTTCCGGCGCGCGCTGTCGCTCGCGATCGACCGGCACGAGATCAACAACGTGATCTATTACGGGCTGGCGCTCGAAGGCCAGAACACCATGCTGCCGGACTCGCCGCTCTACAGTGCGGCCGACCGCAAGGCCTGGGCCGAGTACGACCCGGGCCAAGCGCGGCGGTTGCTCGACGAGATCGGCCTCACCAAGAAGAACAGCGAAGGCATCCGCCTGATGCCGGACGGACGGCCACTGCAGATCGTCGTCGAGATGGCGGGAGCCGCCGCCGAAGAGGGCGACGTGCTCGAGCTCATCCGCGACAATTGGCGCGAGGTCGGCATCAAGCTGTTTGCGAAGCCGCTGCAGATCGAGGTGATGCATAACCGCATCTTCTCGGGCGAGACCGTGATGTGCATCGACCGCGGCCTCGAGAACGGGCTCGCGAACGCCGAAATGAGCCCGGCCCATCTGGCGCCGACACTGCAGAGCGACTGGCAATGGCCGCGCTGGGGCCAGTTCTACGAGACCCACGGCATGTCGGGCGAGGCGCCGGACCTGCCGGTCGGGATGGATCTTCTGAAGCTCGCCCGCCAATGGATGGACGCGACGGATTTCGAGGCGCGCCAGGCGCTCTGGCGGCGCATGCTCGCGATCCATGCGGACCAGGTACTGACGATCGGCCTGGTCGCCGAGGTGCCGCAGCCGGTCGTCGTCTCAGACCGGCTGCGTAATATCCCGGAACAGGGCGTCTACAACTTCGATCCGGGCGCCTTCTTCGGCGTCTACAAGCCCGACCGCTTCTGGTTCGTCCCGGAAGCGCCGGCCGACCAACCGTCCTGACGGAGAGCGAACCGGATGTTCGGCTATGTCGTCCATCGGCTGCTGGTGATGATCCCGACCCTGCTCGCGATCAGCCTGATCGTGTTCATCATCATCCAGCTGCCGCCGGGCGACTATCTCTCGACCTACATGGCCGAACTGCAGGCCCAGGGCGAGGCGGTCGACCCGCAGAAGATCGCATTCCTGCGCGAGGCCTACGGCCTCGATCGGCCGGCCTGGCAGCAATACCTCTTCTGGCTCTGGGGCCTGCTGCACGGCGACATGGGCTATTCCTTCGCCTATAACCTGCCGGTGAGCCAGGTTGTGGGCGACCGGCTGTCGCTCACCTTCATCGTCAGCTTCTCGTGCATCCTCTTTACCTGGGTCGTGGCCTTCCCGATCGGCATCTATTCCGCGACCCACCAGTATAGCTGGGCCGACTACGGCCTGACTTTCCTGGGCTTCGTCGGCCTGGCCACGCCGAACTTCCTGCTGGCGCTCGTGCTGCTCTATTGCGCCAACACCTGGTTCGGCGTCTCGATCGGCGGCCTCATGGACGACAACTACATCGGCCGGCCCTGGAGCTTCGGCAAGGTCGGCTCGGTCCTGGCCCACCTCTGGCTGCCGGTGATCGTCATCGGCCTCTCGGGCACCGCCGGCATGATCCGGCGCCTGCGCGCCAATCTCTTGGACGAGCTGCAGAAGCAATATGTCGTGACCGCGCGCGCCAAGGGCCTGTCGCCGTTCAAGACGCTCGTCAAATATCCGCTGCGCATGGCGCTGAACCCGTTCATCGCCGATATCGGCACGCTTCTGCCCCATGTCGTCTCGGGCTCGGCGATCGTGTCGGTCGTCCTCTCGCTGCCGACGACCGGGCCGATGCTGCTCGACGCGCTCCGCTCCCAGGACATGTACCTCGCCGGCTCGTTTCTGATGTTCCTGGCGCTCTTGACCGTGCTGGGCGTGTTCCTGTCCGACCTGGCGCTGGCGGTGCTCGACCCGCGCATCCGCTTGGGCGCCGGGAGCCTCAAATGAGCGAGACCCGCACGCCGCTCGAGCATTTCGTTTCGGACGAGCCGTTCGAGCCGAACCGGATCGAGCCGATGACGGCGGCGCAGGAGCGCTACTACCGCGCGTCGCAATGGCGGATGATGTGGTGGCGCCTCAAGCGTCACCGGCTCGCCGTCATCTCGGGCGCCGTCCTGGGGCTGCTCTATCTCTCGATCCTGGTGAGCGAGGTGCTGGCGCCCTACAACCTGCACAGCCGCCATACCGATTACATCTATGCCCCGCCACAGCAGGTGCATCTGTTCGACCAAGGCCACTTCGTCGGCCCGTTCGTCTATGGCTTCGACTACACCCTCGACATGAGCAACTTGAAGCGGGTCTATACGCCGAACCCGTCCGAGGTCCAGCCGATCCGCTTCTTCTGCGTCGGCGACGCCTATGATTTCTGGGGCCTTGTCCCGAGCCGCTTCCACCTGATCTGCCCGACCGAGGGCGGCACGCTGTTCCTGCTCGGCACCGACCGCCTGGGCCGCGACATGCTCTCGCGCATTGTCTATGGCACGCGCATTTCGCTGACCATCGGGCTCCTCGGCATCACCATCAGCTTCACGCTCGGCATCGTTATCGGCGGGCTCGCCGGCTATTACGGCAGCTGGGTCGATGCGGTGACCCAGCGCGTGATCGAGATCATCCGCTCGTTCCCGGAGCTGCCGCTGTGGATGGCGCTGTCGGCGGCACTGCCGGTGACCTGGAGCCCGCTCTGGGTCTATTTCGGCATTACCATCATCCTGGGCTTCCTCGACTGGACCGGCCTCGCCCGCGCCGTGCGCTCGAAGTTCCTCGCACTGCGCGAGGAGGATTTCGCGACCGCCGCCATCCTGATGGGCGCCTCGCCGCGGCGCGTCATCTTCCGCCACCTGCTGCCGAGCTTCCTTTCGCACCTGATCGCATCCGCCACGATCTCGATCCCGTCGATGATCCTGGGCGAGACGGCGCTGAGCTTCCTGGGCCTGGGGCTCCGCTCGCCCATCACCAGCTGGGGCGTGCTCCTGAACGAGGCGCAGAACATCAATGTGGTGGCCCTATATCCCTGGCTGATGCTGCCGGTCGTGCCGGTCTTCACCGTCGTGCTCGCCTTCAACTTCTTCGGCGACGGGCTCCGCGACGCGGCCGATCCGTATCGTTAAACCCCCATCCGTCATTCCCGCGAAGGCGGGAATGACGGACGTTGATAAAGATTTTGTCAAAATCATATATTGATCGTCTCACTTGAGCGGAGACGATCGATGCGGCTCACCAATCTCGATATGGACGTGCTGCGCACGCTGGTGACGGCGATCGAGCTCGGCGGGTTCGCGCGGGCGGCGGCGCGGCTTGGCCGGTCGCAGTCGGCAGTCAGCCTGCAGATGCGCCGGCTCGAGGAGCAGCTGGGTGCCACCCTGCTGCGCAAGCAGGGGCGCGGCCTGGCCCTGACCGAAGCGGGCGACGTCGTGCTGGGTTATGCCCGGCGCATCCTGGCCTTGAACGACGAGACGGTCGCGGCCGTGCGCGGGCTCGATCTTGCGGGCGCAGTCAAGCTCGGCCTGCCGCAGGATTTCGCCGAAGTCTGGCTGCCGGCGGCGCTCGGCCGGTTCGCGCGCGCCCATCCGCAGGTGCGCATCGAGGCGCGTGTCGACCGCAACTTCGTGCTCCTGGAGGAACTGACCGCCGGCCGGCTCGACCTGGCGCTGATCTGGGGCGAAGCGCAGCACCCGGGTGCCGAAGTCGTGGCGCGCCTGCCGATCCGTTGGATCGGCCGCAGCGACGTCTCATTCGACCCGGCAGCGCCCTTGCCGCTGATCGCGTTCCAGCCGCCGTGCCAGTTCCGCACCGACGCCATTGCAGCGCTCGACCGGATCGGCCGGCCCTGGCGCCTGAGCTTCACCAGCCCGAGCCTCGCGGGACTATGGGCCGCCGCCGAGGCCGGGCTGGGCGTCACCATGCGGACGCGCATCGGCCTGCCGGCGACGCTCACCGTGCTCGACAACCTGCCGGCACTGCCCGATATCGCACTGACCCTGCACCAGGCGGGGCGCGCGACACCGGTGGTTGACCGGCTGAAGCAGATCCTGGTCGAGACGGTGCACGACGGCATCGGCACCGTGGAGCTGGGTGCTGCCGCGTGAGGCTGGCGCCTGAGACGGGAGCCTGAGACGGGCCTCAGAGTGTGAGCGTCATGCCCTCGCGGGCGACGAGCGTGCCAGGCCGGCGCGCGGCCGCGGCGGCCCCGATCGCGTCCAGCTGATCGTCGGTGCGGCGCGGCGCATGATGGAACAGCACGAGCGTCTTGGCGCCCGATGCTTCCATCAGCTTGATGCCCTCCTGCCAGGTCGAGTGACCCCAGCCGACCTTTTCCGGATATTCCGTGTCGGTGAACATCGCGTCGTAGATGACGTAGTCGGCGCCGGCGATCAGCCCCAGGATATTGTCGTCGAGCCGCCCCGGGAAATGCTCGGTGTCGGTGATGTAGCAAAGCGCGCGTCCACCATATTCGACGCGATAGCCGGTCGCCCGGTTCGGGTGGTTGAGCGGCGCCGTCTTGACCTGGACGCCCGGACAGGGCTGCAGCGTGTCGCCGGCGCGGAAATCGATGAAGGTCTTGTTGGAGTGGAGCGCGTCGACCGGGATCGGAAACAGCGGGTCGGCCATCATCGTGTTCAGCACATCCTCGACCGTGCGCTCCGGCGCCAGGTGGCCGGCGTAGATCTTGAGCCGGTTCTCGGCACTGAACGCCGGCGTGAAGAACGGCAGGCCCACGATATGGTCGAGATGGGTGTGGGTCAGGAAGATGCTGAACTCGAGCGGGCCCGAGATCGGTTCGAGGCTATGGCCGAGCGGCCGGATGCCGCTGCCGGCATCGAGGATCAATCGCTGCTTGCCGCAGACGACCTCGAGGCAGGGCGTATTGCCGCCGTAGCGGACGGTGGCAGGCCCGGGGGCTGAAATGCTGCCGCGCACGCCCCAGAAAGTGCAGGTGAAGGGCCCTTGGGCCGAGGCCTTCGGGCCGGTTTCGTCGCTCACAGCGCTCATGCCCCAGCTTGCCATCCCTGTGTCGGCCTCACGGCCGGCGTCACGGCACCAGGCGATACCCGCCGGGTTCCGTAATCAGTAGTTCCGCCTTGGAAGGATCGGTTTCGATCTTCTGCCTGAGGCGATAGACGTGCGTTTCGAGCGTATGCGTGGTTACAGCCGCGTTGTAGCCCCAGACCTCGTTGAGCAGCAGCTCGCGGCCGGTCGGCCGGTCGCCAGCGCGCAACAGGTACTTCAGGATAGCGGTTTCCTTCTCGGTGAGCCGCACCTTTTTCTTGCCGCCGTCGGCAACCAGGAGTTTTGCGCTCGGCCGGAAGCTGTAGGGTCCGATGGTGAAGATCGCGTCTTCGCTCTGCTCGTGCTGGCGCAGCTGGGCGCGGAGCCGGGCCAGGAGCACGCCCAGGCGGAACGGCTTCGTCACATAGTCGTTGGCGCCGGCGTCGAGGCCGAGGATCGTGTCCGCCTCGCTGTCCGCCCCGGTCAGCATGACGATCGGCGCGCGCACGCCGCTGCGCCTGAGGAGCCGGCAGAGCTCGCGCCCGTCCATGTCGGGCAGGCCCACGTCGAGCACGACGACGTCGAAATAATGTTGCTTGGCGATCTCGAGCGCCGCCGCGGCGCTGTCGGCGAGTTCGGTCACGAATTCCTCATGCAGCCGCAGCTGCTCGGCCAGCGCTTCGCGCAGGGCCTGGTCGTCGTCGACCAGCAGAATCTTCTTCGGTGCCGTCATGGCGTTCCTTTGATCGTCGCCCGCCGGATCAGCGGTTGAACGGCCGTCCAATTCGCCCGAGAGCATAGGGAGCGGCTCGCGAGCGTGCAATCCGGGGCGTGCAATCCGGCAGGATGTCCGGGTCTTTGGTCAAGCCCGCCGGTCACGTTCAGCCGTCGAGCCCCTAGCCATCGAGCCCCACCAGGCGATCGAACGATCGGCCCCAGAGCCGCGCCGTCCCTGCCCAGTCGAGGAAGCCTGCCGCCGCGGCGACGGCGCCCGCCGCGTAAAGCCGGCGCAGGTCCGCGTCGCCGATCATTCGGTCGAGCGCCGCCGTCAGCGCCGCCCGGTCACCGGCCGGCACCAGGATGCCGGCCGTATCCGGCACGGTCTCGGGAATGGCGCCGGCGTCGGTGCCAATCACCGGCAGACCATGGGCCATCGCCTCGGCATAGGCCATGCCGTAACCCTCGTAGAAGGACGGCAGCACGAACACGTCCGCCGCACGATAGGCCTCGGGCAGGATCTCGGGCGGCCATTCGCCCGCGAGCTCGACCTGGGCCGCGAGCCCGTGATCGGCAATCGCCGCATGGAGCGCCGCCACGGTTTCCGGGTCCCGCTCCAGGCTGCCGATCGCTGTCAGCCGCCAGTCGCGCCGGTCGAGCGCCGCCAGCGCGTCCACCAGCAGGCGATGACCCTTGCGCGGCGTTACGGTCGCCACCGTGAGCAACCGGACCGGGCCTGCCCGATCCGTCACGAGCACCGGCGCCGCCGTCGGCCGGTCGGTGCCCGGCGGGACCACGATGATGCGGTCCTGTGGCACGCCATAGGCGGTGACATCGGCGGCGCTGCGCGGGCTCGGGCAGAGCACGCCGCGGCAGAGCGGCAGCAGCGTCCGTTCAAGCGCTGCGTAGCGGTCGGCGTCCTTGGGTGCGAGGCCGGTCTCGAGCGCCAGCGCATGATGGACCAGCACGACGATGGCGAGCCGCCGGGCCGCCGCCGGCAGTGCCTCCTCGAACGCCGCGAGCGCGAGGCCGTCGATGCAGACGAGCGCGCCGTCGGGCAGCGCTGCGAGCACCGCCGCGGCACTGGCACGCGCCACCGTATCCGCGTCCGGAAAGCGGCCCCTCAGTTCGACAAGCCCGACCGGACGGCCATCCGTACGCAGTCCCTCAACGACCCGGCGGTCATAGAGGTAGCCGCCGGTGATCTGGTCGATCGAACCCGGAACGATGAAGGTAAGTGCGCGCTCCATGGCCGGGACTCAGAGCGGCGCGTCGTAGCCGGCCCAGGCGACCGGGGATTCGCGCAGGACCACTTGGAGCGAGGCGAGCGCCCCGGCCGTGCCGGGGCCGAGCGCGCCGGCGGCAACCTGCGCCTTGAGGCGCTGGTGCAGCGCGCCGGCCAGGAACTCGGTCGTGGTGTTGCGTCCGGCGAATTCCGGCAGCTCGTCGAGATTGGCGAAAGCGATGGGCGCCAGCACTTCCTTCAGCAGCTCGAGCGCGCGGCCGATGTCGCACACGATGCCGTCGTCGTCGAGCCGTTCGCGCCGGAACGTCGCCTCGACCGTGTAGGTGGCGCCGTGCAGCCGCTGCGCCGGGCCGAAGATGGCGCCGCGGAAACTATGGGCGATCATGACATGGTCGCTGACGGTGACGCTGTACATGGTGGGGGATCCTGAAGCCTCAAGGATAGAGCACGAGGCGGCACAACGCGCCCACGGCATCGTCGGCGAGCCGCGCCATGGTATCGGGCAGTTCGGAGAATGCACTGTCGCCGTCGAGGAAATGGTCATAGACCGGATCGGCGAGCAGATCGAGCGCGAGCGCGAGCCGCCGCCGGTGTGGCCAGCGCGGCCGCTGGGCGGGCGCCACCTGGCCGACCTGGGACGCGCGGATAGTAAGCCTGCGGGCATGGAACGCCTCGCCTAAGCGCAGCGTCACTGGCCGGTCACCATACCAGCTCATGTCGAGCACGGTCGCCTCGACGCCGGCGAGCCGGAGTGCCAGCGCCAGGCCGTCGGCCGCACCGCTCGCCTGGATGACCAGGTCCTGGTCGTCCGGCGCCGCCGCGGGCGACGCAAAGCCGCAGCCGAGCGCCCGGGCGAGATCGGCGCGCGCCGGATTGCGGTCGATGAGCGTCACCGCTGCGCCCGGCAGCCGCGCCGCAAGGGCCGCGACCAGGCCGCCGACGACGCCGGCGCCGATGATCGCGATGTGCTGGCCCGGCAGCGCGCACGCATCCCAGAGCCCGTTGAGCGCGGTTTCGAGATTGGCCGCCAGCACGGCACGCCGGGTCGGCACGGCATCCGGCACCGGCAGCACCGCCGCGGCCGGCACGACGAAACGGTCCTGATGGGGATGGAGGCAGAAGACCCGGCGGCCGAGGAGCGCTGCCGGCCCCGTTTCGACCTCGCCGACCGCGCTGTAGCCGTATTTGACCGGGCCGGGGAAGTCGCCCTCCTGGAACGGGCAGCGCATCGCCTGATGCTGGCTCACCGGCACGCCGCCGCGATAGACCAGCGTCTCCGTGCCGCGGCTGATGCCGCTCGCCAGCATGCGGACGAGCACCTCGTCCGGCCCCGGTGCCGCGAGCGGCGCCGGCCGGATGGCACCCTGGCCGGGTGCCACAACCCAGAAGGCGCGGGCCGTTCCGCTCACGAGAAATCGCACTCGAACAGCATGTCCTCGCCGAGCGCGAAGCGGCGGAGCCGGGGGCGCAGGCCCTGGGCCAGGTCCTGGATCTCCGGCAGCTGGATGCCGGGCCGGCCCGACCCGATGATGAGCGGCGAGATCGTGAGCTGCAGCCGGTCGAGGGCACCCTGGGCCAGGAAGCGCGACACGGTGATGCCGCCGCCTTCGACGAAGATCCAGCTGAGCCCGCGGCGGCCGAGCAGGTCGACGATGGCGTGGCAGTCGAGCGTGCCGTCCCCGGCGCGCGGCACGGTCAGCACCTCGGCCTGGCCGAGCCGCGGCGGCGGCGCGCGATCGGCGGCGGTGATCACCAGGGTTGCGGCGGCGGCGTCGCGGAACAGGGCATAATCGGGCCCGAGCCCCAGCATCGGGTCGAGCACGACGCGGACCGGGTTGTCGCCCGGACAGCGCCGCACCGTCAGCTGCGGGTCGTCGAGCCGCACCGTGTCGGCACCGACCAGGATCGCATCGGCGAGCGCCCGCATGCGGTGATTGTGCAGCAGGTCCTCAGGTCCCGTGACCCAGCGCGAGGCGCCGTTCGCGGCCGCGATGCGCCCGTCCAGGCTCTGGCCCAGATGGGCGACGGTGAACGGCCGACGGGCCTGGACCGCGAGCGGCAAATAGAGATCGAGCAGGCGGCCGACCGCCGGCAGCGGCACGGGATCGGCCGACCAGCGGCCATCCGGCTCGATCCACAGCCGGCTGTCGCCGATTTCGAGCCACAATGTGCTGCCGTTCGCGGGCGTGCCCGTCCGGCGGGCTGCGCAAATCGCGTCCCAGGCACCGGCTTCGTCGAGTAGGATGGGTGCACGCACCGCTTCTGATCGTCCTGTTGGTCGGGAATGGCTTCCGGCAGACACCGGTCTTAATGCCGAACCTATCTAGCCCGAGTCCGCCACCAATGTCACAACCGCGTGAACGTGCAAAACATTCCCGAACGGGGCAAGCAGAGGTGGATCGATCGCTCGCGGGCCTCACCGTCGCGGGTGTTTTGGCGCTGGCCGGCCTTGCGGCGATGGGCGTCGCGCTGTCGCCGGCGGCACTCGCAGCCGCCCTCGCGGGCTGGCTCCTCTATGCCGGTATCGTCCGCCTGGCCGTGGCCCGCGCCGGCCTCGCCGGCTTCGGTGACGCCAATCGGGTGACGCTGCTGCGCGGTCTGCTCGTCGCTCTCTTGATGCCGTTCCTGATCGTGCCGGGAGGCTGGCTGCCGGTCGGCCTCGGCGCGCTGGCACTGGCACTCGACGGCGTCGACGGGCCGATCGCGCGCCGGACCGGCAGCGCCGGACCGTTCGGCGCGCGCTTCGACATGGAAACCGACGCGCTGACCGTACTGGTGCTGAGCGCGCTCGTGGCGGCGGAGGGTCGGGTCGGCGCCTGGGTGCTGCTGAGCGGCGCGCTCCGCTATCTCTATGTCGCGGCCGGGCAGGTCTGGCCGTGGCTGCGCCGGTCGCCGCCGCCGAGCTTCGCCCGCAAGCTCGTCTGCGTCGTGCAGATCGCGGCGCTGCTGGCCGCGCTCATGCCGATCCTGGCATCGCCCTGGCCATCGCGCGTCGCGGCGGTCGCCCTCGGCCTGCTCGTCTGGTCGTTCGGCCGCGACGTCATATGGCTCCTGCGCGAGCGGGACATGGCGGAATCGCCCGAGGCACCATATCTCAGCGGGAACGGCGGTGTATGATGCGCGCCGGATTGTCGGGTCGACGAGGATGTTGAAGCAAGCAATGGCCAAGACCGGTCAGGAACAGCGCGTATTGCCGCCGCACGAGGTCAACCGCGCGGTCGCCGACCTGCGCCGCGGCGACGTCGTGCTGCTGAGCGACGGCAGCCACGCCGCCCTCATCCAGGCGGCCGAGGCGATCGACGACGAGGGGCTGGCGCGGGCAGCGGCCCTCACCCGGGCCCGCCCCGTCCTGGCCACGACGTTGCGCCGCGCGATCACGCTCGACCTGGCGCCCGATCAGGATTCTGCCGGACGGACCGTCGAGCTGTTGCCGCCGGCGGACGCCAGTGCCGTGTTCCTGCGCGAGCTTGCCGACCCGACGGTCGTGCGCGAGGTGTCAGCGGCGCCGATCGGCGTCACGCAGACAGAGCCTGACAGCCTCACCGCCGGCGCCATCGAGCTTGCCAAGCTCGCCCGCCTGCTGCCCGCGATCGTCTGCTTCCCGATCCCGCCGCGCGAGGGTGCGCTGATCGCCCGGCGCGAGGGCATCATCGAGGTCGGCCTCACCCAGGTGTTCGATCACCGGACCGTGCTGGCGAAGACGTTGCGCCGCGTCGCCGAGGCGAGCGTGCCGCTGGTCGACGCCGAGGACACGCGCGTCATCGCCTTCCGCCCGGACGACGGCGGCACCGATCATCTGGCGATCATGATCGGCGAGCCCAAGGGACCGGCGCCGGTGCTGGCGCGCATCCATTCGGAATGTTTCACCGGCGACCTGCTCGGCAGCCTGCGCTGCGACTGCGGCGACCAGCTCAGGGGCGCCATCCGGGCGATTTCCGAGGCCGGCGGCGGCGTCGTGATCTATCTGGCCCAGGAAGGCCGCGGCATCGGCCTCGTCAACAAGCTCAGGGCCTACAAGCTGCAGGACACAGGCTTCGACACGGTCGACGCCAATTTGCAGCTGGGCTTCGAATCCGACGAGCGCGTCTATCAGCCGGCGGCCGAGATCCTGCGCCAGCTGGGGTTCGACAAGGTGCGGCTCATGACCAACAACCCGGAGAAGGTCAAGGCGCTTGCCCAGCACGACATCGAGATCGTCGAGCGCGTGCCCCATGTCTTCGCATCCAACGACCATAACCGCGGCTATCTCGAGACCAAGGCGAAACGCAGCGGCCATCTGTTCTGACCCGGCATTCCTTGCCGACCGGCAAGGGTGCTCCAAGCTAACCATCTGAAAAACAACAGGCCCGATCTGGCATCGGGCTTGCGTGGCCGACCCGGACACCCGTCAGGGGCCGGATATGGATACGCCTGTCACACCAACCACGGAGACGATCACCGTCCAGGGCCAAGCCCCGGTGCAGGCGGCGAAATCGCATCTGTGGGCGGGCGACCATTTCAGCTTTCACGACCTGCTGGACGCGATCAATCCGCTGCAGCACATCCCGATCATCAGCACGATCTATCGCGAGGTCACCGGCGACACGATCGGCAATGCCGCCCGCGTGGCGGGCGACGGGCTCTACGGCGGCGTCATCGGCGTCATCGCCGGCCTGTTCGACGTCAGCGTGCTCGAGGCGACCGGCAAGGACGTCGGCCAGACCGTGATCGCCGCGGTCACCGGCGACGACGACAAGCCGGCGGTCGCGGCGGCGAGCGATGCGCCGGCGCCCGCCACATCAACCACCGCCACAACGGCCGCGACGCCAGCCTCGCCGCCCCCGTCCACCGCGGCGGCGAGCGCGCCGAAGCCTGCCGCGGACCCGCCGCCGGCAGCGCAAGCCGCGGCAACCGGAATTCCGCTGGTGCCGGCGGCAGCCCCGGCGCCGTTGATGGCGCTCTCGACCGCGCCGAAGCTGATGCCGCTCAACGGTCAGGCGCGCAGCTTCCCGATCGACACCTCGCCCGAGGGCATCCTGGCGCTGCGCACGACGGCCAACAGCGCGCCGAGGCCGGTGCCGCTCAACATTCCCGGCGGCGCGATGCCGCAGTTCCCGCGCGTGCCGACGACCGGCACCGAGTTCGCCCAGCGCATGCAGGAAGGGCTCGACAAGTACAAAGCACTGTTGGCGTCGCGTGCGGCCGGTACCGGCGGCGCCGTCGATCAGCTACAGTAGTGATCGAGACCCAACACCCGAGGATGACCATGGACCTGCTGGTCTCGGGCGACGGCGTCGCCCGGTTCGGCGCGCACACCGTCCGCTGCGCGCTCGGCCGGGGCGGCCTCAGCGCCGACAAGCGCGAAGGTGACGGCGCAACGCCGATCGGCGCGTGGCCGCTGCGCCGCCTGCTCTATCGCCCCGACCGGCTGGAGCCGCCGCCGACCGGCCTGCCGGTGACGCCGATCGCGGCGACCGATGGCTGGTGCGACGCGCCGGGCGACCCGAACTACAACCTGCCGGTCGTCCTGCCCTATCCGGCCAGTACCGAGGCGCTGTGGCGGGAGGATACGGTCTATGACCTGATCGTGCCGCTCGGCTACAACGACACGCCCGTGGTATCGGGCCGCGGCAGCGCCATCTTCCTGCACCTGGCGCGCGACGGCTACTTGCCGACCGAGGGCTGCGTCGCCCTGGCCCGGGCCGATCTGCTCGCCTATCTGACCGTCGCGACGCCCCACTCACGCGTCGTCGTTACGCCTTAGGCTCCACCGTCCGCTCGCCGAAGATCGCCGAGCCGATGCGGACATGGGTCGCGCCGAGCGGCACCGCGAGGCGCCAGTCGGCGCTCATGCCCATACTGAGCGTCTCCAGCCCATGGCGCCGCGCGATCGAGCGCAGCAGCGCGAAATGCAGGCTCGGCTCGTCGTCGACCGGCGGGATGCACATGAGGCCGCGGATCGGCAGCTTCAGCCGCTCGATGCAGTCGCGGATGAAATCATCGGCCTCGCGCGGCAACACGCCGGCCTTCTGCGGCTCCTCGCCCGTGTTCACCTGGATCAGCAGCCCTTGGGTGCGCAGCCCTTGGGTGTGCGCTGGCCCCTTGGCGAACGCCTGGGCCAACGCCTCGGCCAGCTTCGGCCGGTCGACCGTCTCGATCACGTCGAACGTCTCGAGCGCGTCCTTCAACTTGTTGGTCTGCAGCGGCCCGATCAGGTGCAGCACCAGGTCCGGATAGGCCTCGCGTAGCGCCGGAAACTTGGCCATGCCCTCCTGCACGCGGTTCTCGCCGAACCAGCGCTGGCCGGCATCAAGCGCCTCGCGCACCGCGTCTGCGGGCTTGGTCTTGGAAACGGCGACGAGCCGGACGGCATCGGCCGGTCGGCCGGCCTCGAGCGCCAGGGCGGCGAGCTCGGCGCGGATCGCGTCGAGGCGGGAGCGGATCGTGTCGGTCATGGAGGATCGTTTCGGCAGGCCGTCGTTGGGCGAGACAGGGACCCCGCGATCTTACCCTTCGCATGGGGCCGGCGTCATAGGAGAATGCGCAGTCGACCATGCTCGGCGAGCTGACAGCAGAAAACAGCTGCCCGAACGATCAAAATCTGCTTATATTCGGAAACGAACAAAAAAATCGCGAAAACGAACTTGCCATTGCTGAACAGTCGGCTAAAACCGACGAAACCGAACGCGGACACCTGACGATCGCGACAACGCGTCCGCCGGGCGACACGATCGACGGAATCCCTTGGGGTGCTCTTGTAGTGGCGCCGTCGGGGGCGGTAGCTTTCCGCGGATCCGGGCTCGCCCGGTCCAAAGCCGGAAAGCGGGCCAAAACAGGAAAACGGGCCCCAAACAAGAAAACCTTTGGAGGAAGAATGCTCGCCCAAATGCCTCTGCGCACCAGCGTGTCCGCCCTCGCCCTATTGGTCCTCGGCGGCATCGCCTTCGCCCAGGCCGCCGACATCCGGATCGCGTGCTATTCCGACGGCAATGAATGCCCGGCCACGAAGACGCTGGCCGAGCGCTTCATGAAGGACAATCCGGACATCCACATCCAGATCGACGAGATGCCCTACAAGTCGATCCTGGAGAGCGTGCCGGTGCAGCTCGCCGCGGGCAACGGCCCGGACATCGCGCGCGTCAGCGACTTCAGCCAAGTGGTGCCCTACCAGCTCGACCTCACGCCCTATCTCAAGGACGCGGCCTATTGGGAAAAGGCCTATGGCCCCGTGCTCGACTGGATGCGCGCGGGTCCCGAGGACAAGGGCATCTACGGGCTCATGACCCAGCTCACCGTCTCGGCGCCGATCGTCAACAAGACGCTGTTCGACCAGGCCGGCGTGCCGGTGCCGGCCAAGGGTGCGACATGGGATGACTGGGCGGCGGCGGCCCTCAAGGTCGCCAAGGCGACGAAGACGCCCTTCGGCATGGCCTGGGACAGGAGCGGCGCGCGCTTCGCCGGCCCGGCGATCTCGGAAGGTGCCAAGTACTTCTACGCCGCCGGCCACCCGCCGGTGGTCGACGACGGCTACAAGACCATGGCCGCCAAGTGGGTCAAGTGGAACCAGGACGGCACGGTCGACAAGGACGTCTGGGTCGCAACCGGCGGCGGCTATCGCGACGCGTTCGAGGAATTCGCCAACGGCAAGATCGCGGTCTATTTGTCGGGCAGCTGGCAGCTCGCCCGCCTGCAGAAGCAGATCGGCGACGGGTTCGAATGGGTCGTCGGCAGCGCGCCCTGCGGCCCGGCCGCCTGCACCGGCATGCCGGGCGGCGCCGGCTTCGTCGCCTTCAAGGGCACGAAGTCGCCGAAGGAAGTGGCCAAGTTCCTCGATTATCTGGCCCAGCCTGCGGTCTATGGCGAATGGATGGTCATGACCTCGAACCTGCCGGCAAACGTCGAGCTGCAGAAGCAGAAGCTCGACTACAAGCTCTCGCCGGCCGGTTCCGCCGCCATGTCCATGTTCCAGGAGAACGCCACGACCTTGACCCCGCTCGCCTACAAGCTGCAGGGATCGCAGCTCTCCCGGCCGATGTTCAACGCCACCGTCGACCGGATCAGCCAGGCGATCGCCGGGCAGATCACCCTCGACCAGGCCTATGACCGCATCACCGCCGACGTCGCCGACGCGGCGGCGGCCAAGGCGAAGAAGTGACGGTTTCGAACCCGAACATCGCCACATCCGGAGCCGCCCGAGTGTTCGGGCGGCTCTACGGGGCCGTCATGAACCTGCCCGAGCGCCCGATGCGCTGGGCGCAGGCGGCCCTGCCCGACGGCCGGCTCGGCTGGCTGTTCGTCGGGCCGAACCTGCTGATCTTCGGCATCTTCACCTTCCTGCCGATCGTCATCGATTTCTATTATTCCGGCACCGGCGGCACCAACCTGCTGCCGACCGACCGGCCCTGGGTCGGCCCTGAGAATTTCGCCTCGCTGCTCGACTGCAAGAACTATCTCGACCCGAACAGCTGCGTGCGCGACCAGTTCTGGTACGCGATCTGGAACACGGCCGAATTCGTCGTGCTGCAGGTCTCGCTGATGCTGGTGTTCAGCCTGATCACGGCGCTCGTGCTGAACCGCAAGATCATCGGCCGCGGCTTCTTCCGCGCCGCCTTCTTCTATCCCGTGCTGCTGAGCCCGGTCGTCGTCGCCCTCATCTGGAAATGGGTGCTGCAGCGCGACGGCGTGCTGAACGCCGCCTTCATCGCCGGCGGGCTCGATCCGGTCGATTGGCTCTTGAACGCGCGCTCGGCCTTCGGCTGGACCGTGTTCGTGTCGATCTGGGCGCACATGGGTTTCTATACGCTGATCCTTTTGGCCGGCTTGCAGGCGATCCCGGCCGACATCTACGAGGCGGCCGCGATGGATGCCGCCCCGCCGTTCCGCGTGTTCCGGCGCATCACCCTGCCGCTCTTGATGCCGAGCGTGCTCGTCGTGCTGGTGCTGGGCCTGATCCGTGCCGTGCAGATCTTCGACGAAGTCTATGTGCTGACCGGCGGCGGCCCGGGTTCGGCCACGACCTACCTGGTCGAGTTCATCTACAACACCGGCTTCTCGTCCCAGGTCCGGCAGTACGGCCTGGCGGCAGCGGCCTCGCTGCTGCTCGCCGGCGTGCTGCTGGTCCTGACGCTCATCCAGTTGCGCGGCATGCGCGGAAAAGGCGACACACGTGGGTAAGCTCGCGCGCATGCTGACCGCGACACGCGGTCGGGGCCGGATGGATTGGACCGACTGGGCCAGCTACCTCTACCTGGTGCTGGGCACGCTCTTGATGCTGGGGCCAGTCGTCTGGCTGGGGCTGAGCTCGCTCAAGAGCCCGTCAGGCCTGATCGAGTTCCCGCCGACGCTGCTGCCGCAGGAGCAGGCGCGCGCGACGGTGCCCAACTATCCGAACCCCCTGCCGCTCTATCGCATCACCAAGGGCGACCACGCCGGCCAGACCTTGGCCGAGGTGCGCAAGATCGGCCTGCAGGCGACCATGGTCGACCCGGCGGGGCCCGAGACGCTGATCCGCGTGCCGGTCGACGACCGGGCCAAGGTCATGCGCTTCCACGCGGCCTGGGACAATTACACCGACCTGATGCGGAAGTTCGATTTCGGCCGCTACCTGTGGAACAGCGTGTTCATCACGACGGTCGCGACGATCATCACGCTGCTCATGAACTCGATGGCGGCCTTCGCGCTGTCGAAATACCGCTTCGCCGGCCGCGATGCCGTGTTCCTGCTGATGCTGGCCACGCTGATGATCCCGCCGACCATCATCCTGGTGCCGAACTACCTGATCGCGGCCGTGCTGGGCCTGACCGACAATCCGTGGGGCGTCATCTGGCCCGCGGTCGCAACGCCGACCGGCGTGTTCCTGCTCCGGCAGTACATGCTGACCCTGCCCGACGACCTGATCGAGGCGGCCCGCATGGACAATGCGTCGGAATGGCGGATCTATTGGAAGATCGTGCTGCCGCTGTCGCGGCCTGCCTTGGCCGTGCTCGCGATCTTCTCGGTCATGTGGCGCTGGAACGAGTTCCTGTGGCCGATGGTCGTGCTCGGCCGCAATGAAAAATTCACGCTGCCGTTGGCGCTCAATTCCTTCCAGGGCGAGCTTACGACCCAATGGAACTATCTGCTGGCGATGACGGTCGTGACCCTGGTCCCGGTCACGGTCATCTTCGCCTTCCTGCAGCGCCAGATCACCCAGGGCATCGCCTCAGCTGGAGTCAAATGATGGGCCGTACCGACGGCAGTCTCGCCCTCAAGAACGTTGTGAAGCGGTTCGGCGGCACCCAGGTCATCTATGACGTGAGCTTCGACGTGGCCGACGGCGAGTTCGTCGTGTTCGTGGGCCCGTCCGGCTGCGGCAAGTCGACCCTGCTGCGCATGATCTGTGGCCTCGAGAGCGTCAGTGACGGCGAGATCTGCATCGGCGGCGACCGGGTGAACGAAGTCTCGGCCGCCCGGCGCGGCCTCGCCCTCGTGTTCCAGTCCTATGCGCTCTATCCGCATATGACGGTCTACCAGAACATGGCGTTCGGGCTCGAAAACCTGGGCATGCCCCGGGCGGAGATCGAGAAGCGCGTCGCCGAGGCGGCGCGGATGCTGCGCCTCGGCGACTATCTGCAGCGCAAGCCCACGGCGCTGTCGGGCGGCCAGCGCCAGCGCGTCGCGATCGGCCGCGCCATCGTGCGCGAGCCGCGCATCTTCCTGTTCGACGAGCCGCTGTCGAACCTCGATGCCGAGCTGCGCGTCGGCATGCGTGCCGAGCTTGCCGACCTGCATCGGCGCCTGGGCACGACCATGATCTATGTCACCCACGACCAGGTCGAGGCCATGACCATGGCCGACAAGATCGTCGTGCTGCGCGCCGGCCGGGTCGAGCAGGTGGGGGCACCGCTCGAGCTCTACAATCATCCGCAGAACCGCTTCGTCGCGGGCTTCATCGGCTCGCCCCAGATGAATTTCCTCGAGGGCCGCGTCGCCGGCGCCAACGGACCCCGCTTAGCGGTCGAGCTGCCGGGCCTCGGCACCGTCGAAACACGGGTGGGATCGAACCACGCCGCCCCTGGCACCGCCGTCGCGATCGGCATCCGGCCAGAGCATGTCCAGGCCGGCCATCATGACGGCAACAACCTGATCGGCAAGGTCTCGGGCGTCGAGCAGCTCGGCGGCTTGAGCTACGTGCGGCTCGGCAACCCGGACATCACGGTCCAGATCCCCGGCCAGACCCGCCTCGCCCACGGCGAGGCGACGCCGGTGCATTTCCCGGCCGACGCCATTCACGTCTTCGACGCCGACGGGCTGACGCTGTCCGCCCGCGCGTAAGTTTTCGAGCCGCCATCCCCGCATAAGCGGGGATGGCGATGAAACAGCCTAACGGAAAAGCATCCCGATGAAACCGATCCGCCAAGCCGTCCTCGCCGAGACCACAGAGCGGGGCGTCACCCTCGATTGCGGCGACGGCATCCGCTGCCGCATCTCGATCCTGAAGCCCGATCTGGTTCGGGTCCTGTTCGTGCGCGGCGCCGAGCCGCGCCAGCCCCGGACCTGGATGGTGCCGGCCCATGGCACGGCCGACGTGCCGTGGGAAGGCCGCGACCGGCTGGACGAGACGAGCTGGCCGGTACCGGCATTCGACCGCGCCCAGGCAGCGGACGCCATCACGCTCAAGACGGCGGCGTTGACACTCCGGATCGGCCTCCAGCCGCTGGCGCTCACCTGGTCGCTGCCCGACGGTAACGTGTTCGCCCGCGACCGCTCGAACCATGCTTACCTGTTCGGCCAGAAGCTGCGCCATCACCATGAGCGCCATGAGGGCGACCGCTATCACGGGCTCGGCGACAAGACCGGGCGCTTGAACCTGCATGGCCGCCGGCTCAGGACGACCATGCTCGACAGCCTCGGCTTTGATCCGGAATGGGGCGACCCGCTCTACAAGCATTGGCCGTTCGTCATCACCCGCGATGGTGCCACCGGCGTCAATTGGGGCATCTTCTACGACAACCTGGCCGACGCCACATTCGACCTGGGCGCCGAGCACGATAATTACTATGGCCTGTTCCGCGGCTACGAGGCAGCGGACGGCGATCTCGACTATTACGTCTTTGTCGGCCCCGACCTGGATGCGGTGACGGGGAAGTTCCTTGATCTCACCGGCCGCGCCCCGGTGCCGCCACGCTGGACGCTGGGCTTCTCCCAGACGGCGATGGCGATCGCCGACAGCGCCAATGCGCAGGCGCGCATGCACGAGTTCATCGAGAAATGCGGCGCCGAGCGCATTCCGGTGAGCGCGTTCCATTTCGGCTCCGGCTACACCTCGATCGGGCCGAAGCGCTATGTCTTCACCTGGAACCTGTCGAAATATCCGGAGCCCAGGAAGCTGACCGACGCGTTCCATGCGGCCGGCATCAAGATCGTCGCCAACCTCAAGCCGTGCCTGCTCGACGATCACCCCGCATATCGGGTGGCGCTCGAGGCCGGCGCCTTTATCCGCGACCGGGCGACCGGCCAGCCGGTCATCACCCAGTTCTGGGACGGCGAAGGCGCCCATCTCGATTTCACCAACCAGGCCGGCATCCGCTGGTGGCAGGACGGGGTTCGAAACCAGGTGCTGGATTACGGCATCGACATCGCCTGGAACGACAACAACGAATATACCCTCTGGGACGACGGTCCCGAATGCGCCGGCTTCGGCACGGCCATCCCGCTCGAGCTCGCGCGCGGCCTGCAGCCGCTGCTGATGACGCGCGCCTCGCTCGAGGCGCAGCAGGAGCGGAAGCCCGACGAGCGGCCCTTCAGCGTTACCCGCGCCGGCTGCCCGGGCATCCAGCGCTATGCCCAGACCTGGAGCGGCGACAATTCGACGAGCTGGCGCAGCCTGAAATGGAACCTGCGCACCGGCCTGCAGATGAGCCTGTCCGGCATGCACAACATCGGCCATGACGTCGGCGGCTTCTCAGGCCCCGTGCCCGATGCGGAGCTGCTGGTGCGCTGGACCCAGATGGGCTCGGTCCACCCGCGCTTCATCATGAATTCCTGGAAGCCCGACGGCGTCTATACCGCCCCCTGGCTGCATGCCGAGGCGATCCCGGCGATCCGCAGCGCCATCCGCCTGCGCTACCGCCTGCTGCCCTATTTCTACGCGCTGATGCATCAGGCGGCCGAAGGCGGCCCCGCCCCGCTCCGGCCGACCTTCGCGGCGTTCGATCGGGATCCCGCGACCTTCGTCGACAATGACGAGCTGATGGTCGGGCCGCACCTGCTGGCGGCCCCGGTGGTCGAGCCGGGCGCCCGGTCGCGCGCGGTCTATCTGCCGGCCGGACCCGAATGCTGGTTCGATTTCTGGAGCGGCGAGCGTCTGCCGGCCGGCGCCGAGGCGCTGCTCGCGGCCCCGCTCGACCGCCTGCCGCTCGTGGCCCCGGCCGGCGCCATCATCCCGATGACCGACGAGCCGGCGGATTTCTCCCGCCTGCATGACGAACCGAGCCGTTGCCTGCGCCTGTTCCCGGGCCCGGGAACAGGCAGCAGCCGCTTCACGCTCTACGAGGATGACGGCATTTCGGTCGCGGGTCCGGTCGCGAAGCTGCGGTTCGAGCTTGCCTGGACGCCCGAGACGGTCACGCTCACCGCCGATGGCCCGGCGCCGATCAACGCCACGCCGGCCGGCATGGCGCCGATCGGCGTGTCGCTGCCGCTCGCCGACCGCCGCACGCTCGTACTGAACGGCACCGGCGTGGCGCTCGAGCCGCGGCCGTTCCGGGCGACGCTCGACGCCTGAATCCGATCCCCGAACCCGATCGACGCGCAAATGAAAAAGGGGGAGAGCGGCTTGCCGCTCTCCCCCTCGACGTTTGCGGACCAGCCTAGCTGATTACCACTTGAACGACGTCTCCATGATGAGCGCCGTCGAGTTGTAGCTCTTGGCGTAGACGTTGTTGTTCGCCGGCACGCCGCCGTTGCCCGGCGTGAAGTTCGAGCCGTTCGGCACATAGGCGCCGTTCGGATCGTACAGCGTCTGCTGGATCAGGCCGGCGATGTTGACGCCCGGCCCGACCGAGTAGGTCGCACCGACCTGGATCACATCGTTGATCGCGGCGCGCTTGATGTTGGTGAGATCGCCGGTGATGCCTTCGAACTCGCCGCGCGACCATTCCGCACCCATGCGGATGGCACCGACGGTGTAGGAGATGTTGAGGTCGGAGTTCTTGTTGATCAGCTCGTTCGACTTCAAGGCGATCGCCTGCTGATAGCCGCTCATGAGGCCGCCCGGGATGCCCTGCGACAGCTCATAGTCGAATCCCAGTTCCCACGGGCCGTAATTGACCTGGAAGCCGGTATTGTAGACGTGCGGATCGGCATTGTTGGTCGAGGTCAGCAAGCAGTCGGTCGGGTTGCCGAGCGTGCCTGCCGCGTCGTTGCCGAGTGCCACCTTGCTGGAGCAGGCGCCCTTGCGGCTCGCGGTCGAGTAGCCGGCCGTCCAGGCCGCCTTCACCGGGCCGACCGTGCCGTTCCAGCCGGTCGTGAGCGACCAGTAGTTATAGGCGGACGCGTTGTTGAGGTAGCTCGGCGTCAGGCCGTTCGTCTGGTTGTCGGTCGGGCCGTTGTTGTCGCCGATGTTGCCGGGACCGTTGGTGTGGCCGCCGGCCTTGTCCGGCGTGTAGCTGGCGCCGAAGTGGAAACCGGCGATCGTCGGGCTGTAGTAGACGATCTTGGTGCCGCGACCGTCGAGGTTCAGCGTTGTCAGGTTGAACACGGGCGAGCCCGAGAAATAGATATCGGACGAGTTCGCGCCGATGTTCTGGTCGCCGGTGACGCCGGCATTGGCGCCGACCGCATCGTTGCGGCGGACGTCGCTGTCGTCACCGATGCGCACTTCGCCCCAGCTCTGGGCGTTCTTCAGGTAGATATAGCTGTCCTTGATCGTCGTGTTGTTCGAGCTCTGGAAGCCGTTCGACGTGTTGACCGTGCCATTGGGCGCGCTGAACGCGTTCAAACGGGTGAAGACGCCGGCGGTGATGCCGTTCGAGAAGGTGGTCGAGCCCATAAAACGGATCAGGAAATAGTCCTGGAACCCGGTCGGCTGGCGCTTGTAGCCGGCCTCACCCGGCTGATCGTCCTGCGAGATCATCGCAGCGGCGCCGGTGTAATACTGGCCGCCGAGCCGCATCTGGATCGGCTGATCGGTGCTCGCGGTCTGCGCGTGGGCGCCGTTCGCGAGAAGGCCCGCCGCGACGAACGCGGACGTCTGGAGAAGCAGTTTCTTCATGGTAGGCGTTGGCCCTCGATGGGCCTGATCGTCTGCCGACGACCAGGTTTGCCGTAGCGTGCCCCCACACGACTACAGCAGCGGTAAACCTCCGCCGCGGACCATAAAGAACAGAGGCGGACGGTCAAGCAATCAGCCTGGTCGCTGCGAGTAATTTGCCTCACTGTTGCCAACAAAACACAACGGTGGCGCCGAGAGGGCAAAGGCGGCTCGGTTCGCCGGCATTGCCGGCGAACCGAGAGGGGAACGGCAGGCGCACCACCCTCTCTCAGGCTTCGGCCGCACTGCATCATGCGTGGCGAGCCCGAGCGCCACGCGTCGGCGCGACGAGACGGTCAAATCGCTCATCCCGCTCGGATCAGACTTTTTAGATATGATATATTATCCAATCGATCTTGGAAATGAGTCGACCCTCTGCCGATATGTAGGCCACAGAGTTGCTCCACGCCGAATTGTCATGTCGTCTGGAGCGGTATTTCCTGCTGCGCTGCAGCGTATTGTACGAAGTATTCGCTCCGCGCGACATGATGATACCAGTGAAAGAGTTTATTTTGTCTCTTGTGTGCCAATAGCGTTCGAAGCAGATCGAGTCCCCAAGCCGAACGCAGCGTAAGTGCCTGGAAAGCGCATCCCATACAGGTGCGGGGAAACCTCCCACCGTGCCTGTCGAACTTCCCGTCGCCGGTCCCCCGTGCCCCCATCACGGCCCGGCGGCGGGAGTTCACCCTCTCATCAATGACAGATCGATGACTTCGGCTCTCTCGTCGAATGACTTGAAGGGTCAGGCTGGTACTACGGGTAACAGGATTTTCATTGGCATCCCTGCCAAGCAAAACTGTCGCATTGAAGTGCCGCCGCCTCGCCCCATCTAACCTCGCGATTTGCGGCTCGGGGGGTATGAGATGGAAGCGCGCCACCTGCGGTACTTCGTCGCCGTCGCCGAAGAGTTGAGCTTCAGCCGCGCCGCCGAGCGGCTCAACATCGCGCAGCCACCCTTGAGCCAACAGATCAAGCATCTGGAGGCGGAAATCGGCCAGCAGCTGCTCGAGCGTGGCACCCGGCCGCTTCGCCTGACCGAGGCGGGGCGCTTCTTCCAGCGGCAGGCGCTCGAAATCCTGGCCAAGATGGAGGATGCCGTCGCAGGCACGCGCCGCATCGGCCGCGGCGAGACCGGCTGGCTCGGCATCGGCTATATCGGCTCCGCCATCAACACGCTGCTGCCGCCGGTGCTCCGTCGCTTCGGCGTCGAGTATCCGGGCGTCCATGTCTCGACGTTCGAGATGCATTTCGAGGAGCAGGCGGCGGCCCTGCAGAATCGTCAGATCCATATCGGCTTCGCCCGCTCGTCCAACGGCGCCGATCTCTTCGTCGAAGATCTGCTTTACGAGGAACGAGTGGTCGCCGCCGTGCCGTCGACCCATCCGTTCGCCGGCCGGTCACGGATCTCGCTGGCGGAGCTTGCGGGCGAGCCGGTCGTGCTGTGCAGCAGCCGGGCACCCCGGGGTGTCGATGCCGGCTGCCTGCTCGCCATCTTCCGCAGCGCCGGGATCGAGCCCAACATCGCACTCGAAGCGATGAACATGGAGTCGGCGCTGGGCCTGGTGCGCGCCGGCCTGGGCGTGACCCTGGCCAGCCACGGCTACGCCCAGACTCAGCGGCCCGGCATCCAGTTCCTGTCGCTGGGCCCGGAAAGCCCGCTGCTGCCCATGAAGGCGATCTATCGGCCCGGCGACCAGTCGCCGATGCTGAAGGCGATCCTGGGCATCATCCACGAAGAAGCGGCGACCCTGTCGCGCAGCGCGCTCGCGGCCTGAGGCTAGCGTCGGCCTGCGCGGGTCACCCCTTGCGCCGGTCCACGACTGTCCGGCTTATTTTTCCCGTCATCCCCGCGAAGGCGGGGATCCAGGGCCATGCGCTCCAGCGGCAGGGGAAAGCAAGGAGTTTCTGTGGACCGCCGAAGTCTTTACGGCCACCCTGGATCCCCGCCTTCGCGGGGATGACGGTGTTTAAGACGGCACGCGCGCGCGCATGCGCCCGGAGTAACGGGAAAGCTAAACCAAACCGCCGTGGCGCAGGTCACAGATAGCCGAAGCGGCGCATCTCCTCGCCGTGGTCGTCTTCGATCCGGGCGACCTGCGCCGGGGTCAGCAGCTTCCGCCATTGGCCGGCCCGGCCCTCGCGGAAGAAGGCGGCGTCGGCGCGCTTCGGCCGCTCGATGAACCCTTTGCGCTGCTCCTGCGCCTTCAGCACCTTGAACGAGCTCATCTTCATCGCCTTCTCGAGGCGCGGCCGTGCCACGTCCAAGCCCAGGAAGCGGGCAACGGCGCCAAAGCTCTTCACCGGCTGGTCCAGCATGTCCTCGTAGCGCAGCACCAGGAGGCTGCGGTTGGGCGTGTGCGTCCAGGAATGGACATGCTGCGACCAGCTCGACAGATATTCATAGACGTTGCTGCCGTCACCGGCCGTGCAGGCGGCCTGATCGCGCATCATGTCGATAATGTAGTCGATCGACTGGCCCTGGTGGTGGCTGTAGGAGATCACCACGTCGCGCGGGTCGCGGATCATGTAGATGGCGCCGGCCGTGACCTCCATCGTCACCAGCGGCATGCCCTGATCCTCGAGCAGCGCGTTGTGGGTCTTGACGAAGATGCTGTCGGCCGACAAGCCGGTCAGATGGCGATGCACCTGCGGGCGCATCCGCTGCACGTCGGCCAGCGAATATTCCGTGTCCGGCCGCGGGTCGAACAGGCGGAACCAGCGCACCTGCGCCTCACCATAGGTGAAGTCGGTCAGCGTGTTGATGTCGTAGGATTCCGTCGGGTTGCGCAGCAGGTTGTGCAGGAACGAACGCATCCAGGTATTGCCCGATTTCGGGTAGGACGCGAGCCAGATGATGGCGCCCATGAGGTTTGACGATCTCTAGACGGAATAAGGACGGAGGCCCCGTGTCATAGCACCCGTTCCGGACAAACAAAAAGGGGGAGAGCGGCGAGCCGCTCTCCCCCCAAGATCTTGAAGCGACGAACCGCTTACCAGCGGAACGACGTTTCCATGATGAGCGCCGTCGAGTTGAAGCTCTTGGCGTAGACGTTGTTGTTGCCCGCAACGCCGCCGGTGCCCGGCGCGAAGCTGGAGCCAGCCGGCACGTAGGCGCCGTTCGGATCGTACAGGGTCTGCTGGATCAGGCCGGCGATGTTCACGCCCGGGCCGACCGAGTAGGTCGCACCGACCTGGATCACGTCGTTGATCGCGGCGCGCTTCACGTTCGCGTCGCCGGTGATGCCTTCGAACTCACCGCGCGACCATTCCGCACCGAGGCGGATCGCGCCGACGGTGTAGGAAATATTGAGGTCGGACTGCTTGTTGGTCATCTCGTTCGTGCGGTTGAAGAACGCCGTCGGCAGACCGGCCGCATTGAACGCGATCGCCTGGCCCTGGCCGCCAACGGCCGGGCTCGGGAGCGCTTGCGACAGTTCGTAGTTGAAGCCGAGTTCCCACGGGCCGTAGTTGACCTGGATGCCGCTGTTGTAGACCTTCGGATCGGCGTTGGTGGTGCTGTTGGCTTCGACGGTGTTGCTGCTGCTGAAGCCGCAAGCCGCATCGTTACCAAGCGCCACCTTCACGCTCGTGCTGCAGCCGCCCTTGCGGCTGCCGGTCGAGTAGCCGGCCGTCCACGCGAACTTCACCGGGCCGAACGTGCCGTTGTAGCCGGTCGTGAGCGACCAGTAGTTATAGGCCGTGGCATTGTTGAGATAGCTCGGCGTCAGGCCGTTCGTCTGGTTGTCGGTCAGGCCGTTGTTGTCGCCGATGTTGCCCGGGCCGTTGGTGTGGCCGCCCGCCTTGTCCGGCGTGTAGCTGGCGCCGAAGTGGAAGCCGGCGATCGTCGGGCTGTAGTAGACGATCTTGGTGCCGCGGCTGTCCAGGTTGAGGGTCGTGAAGTTGTAGACCGGCGAGTTCGAGAAATAGATGGCGCCCGAGTTGGCACCGATGTTGCCGTCGCCCGTGACACCGGCGTTGTTGCCGACCGCGTCGTTGCGGCGGACGTCGCTGTCGTCACCGATGCGGAACTCGCCCCAGGAGGCGTTCTTCAGGTAGACGTACGAGTCCTTGATCGTCGTGTTGTTCGAGCTCTGGAAGCCGTTCGTCGTGTTGGCCTGGCCGTTCGGTGCCGAGAAGGCATTGAGACGGGTCCAGACACCGGCGGTGATGCCGTTCGAGAACGTGGTCGAGCCCAGGAAGCGGATCAGGAAATAGTCCTGGAACCCGGTCGGCTGGCGCTTGTAGCCGGCATCACCCGGCTGGTCATCCTGCGAGATCATCGCGGCGGCGCCGGTATAGTACTGGCCACCGAACTTCATCTGGATCGGCTGATCCGTGGTCGCGGTCTGCGCGTGCGCGCCGTTCGAGAAAAGGCCCGCCGCGACGAGCGCGGAAGTCCCCAACAGTAACTTCTTCATGATTCCCCTCCAGAAGTGCCTACTTTCGCGCACCATGGCCGGTGTGATCTGGCCTCGGTGGCCGCGGCGGGTCCCCATGCGAGCCGCGGTCGAATCTTTCGCAATCCCATGCTGGAAGGTACGGGAAGCTGCTGAAGGGTCAAGAAAGACGACGGTTTGACGCGGGCATTTCCAAATACTGTTGCCGAGACACCACAATTCCGTCCAGGCGGCCGGACGGGCCCGGTCGAGGCCGCCGTGCGTTTCAGCCGCTTTGAAGCAGCGCCGGAACATGCTAGGAACCGTGCGCGAAAGATCTGCAGCCCCGCCGATGGTTCATCAAGCCGACCTTGCCGGTCGTCCGGGCCCGAGGCGTGGCGTTCGAGGAGTCTCATGGTCAACCGTCTGCGCGCTACCACCCTTGCCCTCGGCCTCGCCACCGCCGCCGTTCTGGCCGGCTGCAGCGACATTTCCCCGTCGGACACTGCCTATCGGCCGAACGACCCGCGGTACCAGGAAGAGACGCAAGGGGACAATTCGTTGTTCGGTTCAGGCGGCCTGGTGGGCCTGCTCGGCGGCGGCTCCAAGAAGGACGCGCCGGGCGCCCAGGGCATCGGCGTCAACACGTTCCTGTGGCGCGCCTCGCTCGATACGGTGTCGTTCATGCCGCTCACCTCGGCCGACCCGTTCGGCGGCGTGATCATCACCGATTGGTATACGCCGCCGGAGACCCCGAACGAGCGCTTCAAGCTCAATGTCTATATCCTGGATCGCCAGCTGCGCGCCGACGGCATCAAGGCAACGGTCTTCCGCCAGAGCCACACGCCCGACGGCCGCTGGGTCGACGCGACGGTCGATCCGAAGACGGCCGCCGACCTGGAAAACGCCATCCTTACCCGCGCCCGCCAATTGCGGGTGAACACGGCGCAGCAGTCGTCGTAACGGGACCGGCAGCCGCTTTTATATATTGCGCGGCTGCCATGCGGATTGGATTAAAGGCGGCCGCCGGATCCGACGCCCCTCGCTCCCAGCATCCTTGCACGGGCGATCGTCGGAGCCGGCGCCGCCCGGCAAGGTGAATGGAGATGGATCGGTATAATTTTCATGAGGCCGAGGGCCGTTGGCAGTCGGTCTGGCGCGAGCGCGGCAGCTTTGCCGCCAAGACCGATCCGAGCCGTCCGAAATACTACGTGCTGGAGATGTTCCCGTATCCGTCGGGCAAGCTCCATGTCGGCCATGTCCGCAATTACACGATGGGCGACGTCGTCAGCCGCTACAAGCGGGCGCGCGGCTTCAACGTGCTGCACCCGATGGGCTGGGACGCGTTCGGCCTGCCCGCCGAGAACGCCGCCATCGCCGGCGGCATCCATCCGGGCAAGTGGACCTACGAGAATATCGCCACCATGGGCGAGCAGCTGAAGCTGATCGGCCTCGCCTACGACTGGGACCGCGAGATCGCGACCTGCCATCCGGAATATTACCGGCACGAGCAGAAGATGTTCCTGGACTTCCTCGCGAACGGCTTGGCTTATCGCAAGGAATCCTGGGTCAACTGGGACCCGGTCGAGCATACCGTGCTGGCCAACGAGCAGGTCATCGACGGCCGCGGCTGGCGCTCGGGCGCGCTGGTCGAGAAGCGCCTGCTCTCGCAGTGGTTCCTCAAGATCACCGACTTCGCCGACGAGCTCCTGGCCGGCATCGACACGCTCGACCGCTGGCCCGAGCGCGTGCGCGTCATGCAGTCGAACTGGATCGGCCGCTCCGAGGGTGCCCGCGTGCAGTTCACGCTCGAGGGCGAGGGCTTCGCCGGCGAACAGCTCGAGATCTTCACGACCCGGCCGGACACGCTTTTCGGCGCGTCCTTCTGCGCCCTCTCGGCCAACCACCCGGTCGCCCAGCGGCTCGCCCTCGAAAACCCGACGGTCGCCGCATTCAACGCCGACTGCAACCGCATGGGCACGTCGGAAGCCGCGATCGAGACGGCGGAGAAGCTGGGCTTGAAGACCCGGCTGACGGTGGCGCACCCGCTGATGCCCGGCGTCAGCCTGCCGCTCTATATCGCGAACTTCGTGCTGATGGAGTACGGCACCGGCGCCATCTTCGGCTGCCCGGCCCATGATCAGCGCGACCTGGACTTCGCGCGCAAATACGGGCTGCCGGTCAAGACCGTGGTCAAGCCCGCCGACGGCCCGGCGCCGGAGATCGGCACCGAGGCCTTCGTCTCGACCGATGGCGTCGCGGTCAATTCCGGCTTCCTCGACGGGCTCGCCGTGCCCGCGGCCAAGCGTGCCGCCATCGAGCGGCTGGAGAGCCTCGGCATCGGCAAGGGCACGATCCAGTACCGCCTGCGCGACTGGGGCGTGTCGCGCCAGCGCTACTGGGGCTGCCCGATCCCGGTCATCCATTGCCCGGCCTGCGGCATCGTGCCGGTGCCGGCCCAGGACCTGCCGGTCAAGCTGCCGGACGACGTGAGCTTCGACCAGCCCGGCAACCCGCTCGACCGGCATCCGACCTGGAAGCATGTCAATTGCCCGACATGCGGCGGCAAGGCGACGCGCGAGACCGACACGTTCGATACGTTCTTCGAGTCCTCGTGGTATTTCGCGCGCTTCTGCTCGCCCCGCTCCGAGAATGCGTTCGACCGGGCCGACGTCGATTACTGGCTGCCGGTCGACCAGTATATCGGCGGCATCGAGCACGCGATCCTGCATCTGCTCTATTCGCGCTTCTTCGTGCGCGCGCTCAAGAAATGCGGCTATCTGGACCTGGACGAGCCGTTCGCCGGCCTGTTCACCCAGGGCATGGTCTGCCACCAGACCTATCAGGACGAGGACGGCAACTGGCTGTTCCCGGAACAGGTGACGCTCGACGCCAACGGGGTTGCCACCTCGAACGGCCGGCCGGTCGTGATCGGCCGTCTCGAAAAGATGTCCAAGTCCAAGAAGAACCTGGTCGGCCTGGAAACCATCGTCGAGAGCTACGGTGCCGACACGGCGCGCCTGTTCCTGCTGTCGGACAGCCCGCCGGAACGCGATCTCGAATGGACCGAGGCCGGCGTCGAGGGCACCTGGCGCTACGTCAACCGGCTGTTCCGGCTCATCCAGGACCATCGCGAGCGCCTGGCGCCGATCGGGGCCGCGACCGATGATGCCGGCGAGACCCGGCGGATGGTGCACAAGACCGTAGCCGCCGTGACGGAAGACCTGGAGCAGTTCCGCTTCAACCGCGGCGTCGCCCGGCTGCGCGAGCTGTCGAACCATCTTGAAACCGTCGCCGCCACGCTTGACGGCGCCGTGCTGCGCGAGGCGTTCGAGACGCTGACCGTCCTCCTCGGCCCGATGATGCCTCATCTGGCCGAGGAGCTGTGGCACATGCTCGGCCACGAGACGCTGCTCGTCGATCAGCCCTGGCCGACCCCGCTGGCCGCCCTGGTGCGCGACGACACGGTGACGCTCGCGGTCCAGGTCAACGGCAAGCTGCGCGCGACGCTCGACCAGCCGCGCGACGTCGACCAGGAGGCGGCGCGCGTCGCGGCGCTGGCGCTCCCCGAAGTCCAGCGCGCGCTCGACGGCAAGCCGGCGCGCAAGGTCATCGTCGTACCGAACCGGGTGATCAATGTCGTGGCGTAACCGCCTTTCCGCCGCCGTCGGCCTGGCCCTGCTCGGCACGGGCCTCGCCGGCTGCGGCTTCCATCCGCTCTATGCGGCGCATGACGAGAACGGGCTCGACACCGGCCTCGCCTCGGTCCAGGTCGACCAGATCCGCGATCGGCTCGGCCAGGTGCTGACCAACCAGCTGCGCGACGGCTTCAACCCGACATCGGCCAGCGTGCCGGCGCGCTATCGGCTCTCCGTGGCGCTGATCAAGCAGGAGTACGACTCAGCGACGCGGTCGGACGGCACGGCCAGCCACACGACCGTCCGCTTCCTCGCGGATTACGCGCTGCGCAACATCGCCGACAACAAGCCGGTCATCTCGGGCCAGATCCGGTCCGACAACGGGCTCGACGTGCTCGACAACCAGTACGCCAACACGATCGGCGAACAGACCGAGGAATTGCGCGCGGTGCACGACGTCGGCGACCAGCTGCATGAGCGTGTAGCGCTCTATCTGCGGCAGGTCGCGGCCAAGCAATGATCTCAGGGCAATGATCTCCGCCCAGGCAACGTCCTGACGTCGACGCCATGAAGCTGAGCGGCGCCCAGCTTGCCAATTTCCTGAAGCGGCCGGACGGCGCCGTCACCGTGGCGCTCGTGTTCGGACCGGACGACGGCCTGGTGCGCGAGCGCGCCGACCTCATTGCCAAGGCCGTGCTGGGCGACGCCGGCGACGATCCGTTTCGTCTGGCGCTCCTGACCGCCGACAAGATCCGGCAGGATCCGGCCCTGCTCGCCGACGAGGCCGCCGCCATGAGCCTGATGGGTGGGCGTCGGGTCGTGCGCGTGCGCGATGCCGCCGACGGCGTCGCCGTGCCGCTGAAGCATGTGCTGGAGACCGGCCGCGGCGACGCGCTGATCGTGCTCGAGGCCGGCGACCTTGGCAAGAGCTCGTCACTGCGCAAACTGTGCGAGGCGGCCGACACGGCCGTCGCCATTCCCTGCTATGCCGATGGCCCCCGCGAGATCGCCAGCCTGATCCGTGACACCCTGCAGGCCCAGCGCATCCAGATTGCCGACGAGGCGGTCGAGTATCTTGTCGGCAACCTGGGCAGCGATCGCGGCGTCAGCCGACAGGAGATCGAGAAGCTGGTGCTCTATGCCGGCGCCGGCGGCCGGATCGAGCTCCCCGACGCCGTCGCTTCGGTCGGCGATTCGAGCGCGCTCGAGCTCGAGGACGTGGTCTATGACGCGCTCGACGGCCGGACCGGCAACCTGGACGGCGCCCTCACCCGCCTGTTTCTCGAAGGCCAGGCGCCGGTGTCGATCGTGCGCGCCGTCATGCGCCATGCCCAGCGGCTGCATCTCTGTGCCGCCCAAGTCGCGGCGGGCCAGCCGGCCGACGTGGTGGTGCGCGGCCTCAGGCCCCCGATCTTCTTCAAATACACCGACCGGTTCCGCCGGCAGGTCGAGCAATGGCCGCTCGACCGGTGCGAGCGCCTGCTGAAGCGCCTGACCCAAGCCGAGCTGGACCTGAAGCGCACAGGCTATCCGGACGAGACCCTGTGCCGCCACCTGCTGCTCCATCTCGCGCGCCTCGGCCCTGCACGTCGCTAATGGGCTCGCCGCTGATCCGCGCGTTGGCAATCAACTGAATGGCGATTTTCGGCAATCAACTGTAATCGGCGCGGGTGCTCTCGCTCTTTACGCCGAATTAATTCCCGACCGACAGTATCCACTCCGATAGCACAGGGTGCCCGGCTGGCGATTATTTTCGCCTGCAAGGAATTTTGGGATGGAGGCCAGGGATGATCAAGCTCGATCGTTTGACGATCCGGACGAAGCTGCTGCTGCTGACCGGACTGGCCGTGCTCGTCGCGGCGATCCTCGTGGCGATCAGCGCCTATGACACGCGGGCACGCATGATCGAGGACCGCAAGGACGAGCTCAGATCCATCATCGGCGCGACCGTCGGCGTCGCCCAGAAGCTCGAGGCTGAAGTCCAGGCCGGCCACTTGACCCATGAGGCCGCCGTCGCCTCGCTGCGCCAGACCATCGAGGCGATGCGCTATCGGCCAACCAAGGAATATGTCTTCGCCTATCTGATGGACGGGACCAGCATCGCCCATGGCGGCAATCCCGCCCAGGTCGGCACCAACCGCATGGGGGTGAAGGACGCGACCGGCAAGCTCATCACCGCCGGCTTCGTCGAGGCGCTGAAGCATGCCGACGAGGCGTTCTACACCTACATCTACCCGCGCGCGAGCGGTGGCGAGCCGCTGCCGAAACTCACCTTCATCAAGCGCTTCGCCCCCTGGGACATCTTCATCGGCAGCGGCGTCTACACCGACGACATCGAGGCCGACTTCCAGACCATGATGGGCGAGATCGGTATCGTGGCGTTCGTGCTGCTGGTGCTGCTGGCGGCGGTCGCCCTCGTTATCTCGCGCGACGTGTCTCGCTCGATCGGCCGGCTCCAGCACAAGATGGCGGCGCTTGCGGCGGGCGATCTCTCCGTCACGATCGAGGAGGCCGCGCGGGGCGACGAGATCGGCCGCATGGCCGCCGCCGTGCAGGTGTTCAAGGAACACGCGCTCGAGATCGAGCAGTTGCGTCAGGCACAGGAGGCGACCGAACGCCAGGCGGCGGAACAGCGCCGGGCCGAGACGCTGAAGCTCGCCGGCGCGTTCGAGCAGACCGTGGGCGGCATCGTCGACGCGGTCGGCAGCGCCGCCGACGAGATGCAGCGCGAGGCCGAGAGCCTGTCGAGCAGCGCCCAGGCGGCAAGCGCCGAGGCCCGCGGCATCGCCTCGGGTGCCTCCGAGGCCGAGGGCAATGTCCAGACCGTGGCGGCAGCCGCCGAGGAGCTCTCGGCCTCGATCGCCGAGATCGGCCGGCAGGTCCGCCAGAGCGCCGATATCGCCGGCAAGGCAGTCCATGCGACGGCCCTCACCGACGACCGGGTGAGCGCGCTCGCCGGCGCCGCCCAGCGCATCGGCGAGGTCGTCGGCCTGATCCAGGCGATCGCGAGCCAGACCAACCTGCTGGCCTTGAACGCCACGATCGAGGCCGCGCGCGCCGGCGAGGCCGGCAAGGGCTTCGCTGTCGTGGCGTCGGAGGTGAAGTCGCTCGCGAACCAGACGGCCCAGGCGACCGACGACATCCGCCAGCAGGTCGAAGCAATCCAGGGCTCGACCGCCGAGGTCGTGACCGCAATCCGCGGCATTGCCGAGACGATCCGCGAGATGAACGAGATCGGCGGCGCCATCGCCGCCGCGATCGATCAGCAGAGCGGCGCCACGCGCGACATTTCCGCCAATGTCCAGGAAGCGGCCCGGCACACCTCGTCCGTTTCGGACGGGGTCGGCGCCGTGACCGGCACGTCCGAACGGGTCGGCGGCGCCGCCGGCCGCGTGCTCAGCGCCGCCCAGGGCTTGAGCGACCAGGCGGACGCTCTGAAGCGCCAGGTCGGCCAGTTTCTGGCGACGGTCAGGGCGGCATAAGCCACCCGCCGTCATCTCCGCCTGCGCGGGGATGACGGATAAAGGCAGCGCCCGCCTACCGCAGCCGCTTCAAGAGATGGTCGAGCTGGTCGAGCGTGCGGAACTGGATCGAGACCTCGCCGCCCGAACCTTGCGTCCGGATCTTGACCGCGAGGCCGAGCGAGCCGGTGAGTTCGCGCTCGAGCGCCAGTGTGTCGGCATCGGGCTCGCGCCCACCCCTGCCGGCGCCGTTCTTGTCCGACGCGGGCTTGCGGCCTTGCTGGACCAGGGCTTCGACCTGGCGCACGTTTAGGCCGCGCTCGACGATCTCATCGGCGAGCACCTCCGACGCCTCGACGCCGACGAGCGCCCGGGCATGGCCGGCGCTGAGCTTGCCGTCGGCGAGCAGCCCCTTGACCCGCGGGGCGAGACTCAGAAGACGCAGCGTATTGGCGACGTGGCTGCGGCTCTTGCCGACCGCGCGCGCCAGTTCCTCCTGGGTATGGCCGAATTCTTCCATCAGCCGCTGATAGGCCTCGGCCTCCTCGAGCGCGTTCAGGTCTTCGCGCTGCAGGTTCTCGACGAGCGCGATCTCGAGCGTCTCGCGGTCGCTGAGATCGCGGACGATGACCGGCACGTCGTGCAGCTGCGCCTTCTGCGCCGCGCGCCAGCGGCGTTCGCCGGCGATCAGCTCATAAGCGTTGTGGATCGTCGGATGCACCCGCACCAGAAGCGGCGACAGGATGCCCTTGTCGCGGATCGAGTCGACCAGGCCGGCCAGCTTCTCGTCGTCGAACACCCGGCGCGGCTGGTACCGGCCCGGATGGATCTGGCCGATGGCGACGGTGCGCGACGGCTTGCGCGCCGCCTCCGCATCGGACTCGACATCCTCGCCGAACAGCGCCGACAGGCCACGGCCCAGCTTGCGCGGCTTCCCCTCTTCCGCCATGACGCGGGACCTCGCCTCAATCTCGCTCAATGCGCGTAATCCTGTTCGCGATACAGCACCTCGCTCGCGAGGTGGATATAGGCCTGTGATCCGGCGCAGCGCCAATCATAGAGCAGCACCGGCTTGCCGTGGCTCGGCGCCTCGGAGATGCGCACGTTGCGGGGAATGGTCGTGTTGTAGACCTTCTCGCCGAAATAGCCGCGCACGTCGGACGCGACCAGGTCGCAGAGATTGTTGCGCTTGTCGAACATGGTCAGCACGACGCCCTGCAGGTCAAGCGACGGGTTCAGCGACTTCTTGACCCGGTCGATGGTGCGGACCAGATGGCTCAGGCCCTCGAGCGCATAGAACTCGCACTGCAGCGGCACCAGCACCGCGTTGGCCGCGACCATGCCGTTCAGGGTCAGGAGGCCCAGCGACGGCGGGCAATCGACCAGGACATAGTCATAGACAACCTTGAGCCGCTCGATCGCGTCCTTGAGGCGGTATTCCCGGCGCGCGGTCTCGACCAGCTCGACCTCGGCGCCGGCGAGCTCGACCGAAGCCGGCACCAGCTGCAAGCCCGGCACGGAGGTCGAGACCAGCGCGCCGCCGATCTCATCCATGCCCATCAGCACTTCATAGGTCGTGATGACTCGCTGCTTCTGGCTGATGCCGAGCCCGGTCGAGGCATTGCCCTGCGGGTCGAGATCGATCAGCAGCACGCGCTTCTCGGCCGCGGCCAGCGCCGTCGCCAAGTTGATCGCCGTCGTTGTCTTGCCGACCCCGCCCTTCTGATTGACGATCGCGAACACGCGCGGCGTCTTGGCGTTCGTTTTGCCGGCACCGACGATCCCGATCGCCTCGTTTTTACCGCTCACGAGTCGGAGACTCCACTTCGAGTATAACGCCTGAAGGATCGGAGAGGCTCGGCCGCTCCGTAACCCTCATGTGCCAGGATTTTCGCGCTTCGGTCAATTCATCGGCCTGACGCGCGCCCTTGAGAAATACGCATTTGCCCGCCGGTTTCAGGAACCTCACGGCATGGTCGAGCAATTGCGCGAGCGGCGCAAGGGCGCGGGCCGTCACCACGTCGGCCTCGAACGGTGGCACGGCCTCGATCCGCTTGTTGTGAATCGTGACTGCTGTGCCGGTAACCCGCGCTGCCTCATGGAGAAATGCGCATTTGCGCGCGTCCGATTCAATCAGATGGACGCGCGGGCCGCCGAGGATCGCCAGGATCAGGCCGGGCAGGCCGGCCCCGCTGCCGAGGTCGACGAGCACCTCCGCGGCAGCGACTCGGTCGTGGATCTGCGCCGAATCGAGAATGTGCCGGCGCCAGACGTCGCCGAGCGTCGCCGGGCCGACCAGATTGATCTTGGCGTTCCACTTGGCGAGCAGCGCCACATAGGCAACGAGCCGGTCCCGTGTTTCACGTGAAACAGCGGCAAGGACAGCGAATTCGGCCTCGGTCAGCGGCGCTGTCATGCCGAGGCGCCCTGCCCTTGCGGTGTTTCACGTGAAACACCGTTAGCACTGTTCAGTTTGATCATCTTTACGCCGAGAGCCGGAGCTTGCCGCGCCGCACATGCTTCAGGAGTGCCATCAGCGCCGCCGGCGTCACGCCAGGGATCCGGCCGGCCGCGCCCAGCGTCGCAGGCCGGGCCTGGCTCAACTTCTGACGCACCTCGTTCGACAGGCTGCCGACCTCGGCATAGTCAAGATCCACCGGCAGCTCCAACGTCTCGTCGCGCCGGAACGCGGCAATGTCGGCCTCCTGGCGGGCGATATAGGCGGCATAGCGGCAATCGATCTCGATCTGCTCCGCCACGTCCGGCCGCAGCTCGGCGAGCGCCGGCCAGACGCGAGCGAGCCGTGCCAAGTCCATCTCCGGATGGGCCAGCAGCTGAGCGACCGAGCGCACCTGTCCGTCTTCGTTGACTGCGATACCGTGACGCTTCAGCGCCGGTGGCGTCATGGCGAGACCGACGACCAGACTCCTGGCCTCGGCGAGCGCCCCTCGCTTCGCCTGCCAATGCGCCCGCCGCTCGGCGCCGACGCAGCCGATCGCGAGACCGAGATCGGTCAGGCGCCGATCGGCATTGTCGGCACGCTGCAGCAGCCGGTATTCGGCGCGGGACGTAAACATGCGGTAGGGCTCGCTGGTGCCGCGGCCGATCAGGTCGTCGATCATCACGCCGACGAAGGCATCAGCGCGGTCGAGCGTAAAGGCCTCGGAACCGCCGGCCGCAAGCGCGGCATTGAGCCCCGCCATCAGCCCCTGCCCCGCCGCTTCCTCGTAGCCGGTCGTGCCGTTGATCTGGCCGGCAAGATAGAGGCCGGGAATGCGCCTGGTCTCGAGCGTCGCCCCGAGCTCGCGCGGATCGACGAAGTCATACTCGATGGCATAGCCCGGCCGCAGCATGACCGCCTGCTCCAGGCCCGGAATGGTCTTCAGCATCGCCAGCTGCACCTCTTCCGGCAGCGAGGTCGAGATGCCGTTCGGATAGACCGTGTCGTCGTCGAGCCCCTCTGGCTCGAGAAAGATCTGGTGCCGCTCGCGGTCACCGAAGCGCACGACCTTGTCCTCGATCGACGGGCAATAGCGCGGGCCGGTGCCCTCGATCTGGCCGGAATAGACCGGCGCCTGGTCAAGGTTGGCGCGGATGATCTCGTGGGTCGCCGTGGTCGTACCGGTTATGTGGCAGGCGATCTGCGGCGTCGTAATCCTGGTCGTCAGGAACGAGAACGGCTCCGGCGGATCGTCGCCCGGCTGCATGTCGAGCTGGTTCCAGGCGATGGTCCGCCCGTCAAGCCGTGCCGGCGTGCCGGTCTTCAAGCGGCCGAGCGCGAAGCCGGCGCGGGCGAGCGTGGCGCTCACGCCCAAGGACGGCGCCTCGCCGACCCGGCCGGCCGGGATCTTCTTGCGTCCAATATGGATGAGGCCGCGCAGGAACGTGCCGGTCGTCAGCACGACCCGGCCGGTCGCGATCGTCCGGCCATCACCCAGCACGACGCCCGCGACCCGGCCTTCGGCATCGAGCGTCAGATCCTCGACCGCGCCCTCGACGATGGCGAGATTGTCGTACTCGGCCAGGATCTCGGTCATGGCCTGGCGATAGAGCTTGCGGTCGGCCTGGGCGCGCGGCCCTCGCACCGCCGGGCCCTTCGACGCATTCAGCATGCGGAACTGGATGCCGGCGCGGTCGATCGCCCGGCCCATGACGCCGTCGAGCGCATCGATCTCGCGCACGATATGGCCCTTGCCGAGCCCGCCGATCGCCGGGTTGCACGACATCTCGCCGATCGTCGAGCGCTTGTGAGTGACCAGCGCTGTATAGGCGCCGAGCCGCGCTGCCGCGGCCGCAGCCTCGCAGCCGGCATGGCCGCCGCCCACGATGACGACGTCGAATTTGGTCAAGGAATTCATGGCGGGCCGGACATTACGCTTTCCGACCCCCGCCCGTCGAGGTCGCTATTTGCCGATGCAGAAATCGCGAAAGATCACATCCAGCAGATCTTCGACATCGACCCGCCCGGTAATGCGGCCGAGCGCACGGACCGCCAGCCGCAGGTCTTCGGCAACCAGCGCCGGGTCCCGCCCGACAATCGCCCGGCCGAGACAGGCGGCGCATTCCTCCAAGGCTGCGCGATGGCGTTCGCGCGTCACCACCGGCGCATCGCCGCTGGCAAGCAGCCCCTCGGCCCGCACGGCGAGGGCCGCGACCAGATCCCCCATCCCAGCCCCCGTCGTCGCGGACACGCCAAGCCCATCGGGCGGCACCGGCGCCAGATCGGTCTTGTTCCAGACCAGCACGGTCGCGTCGTCGCGCAAGGCCACGAAATCGACAACATGCGCCGGCCGCGTCGCATCGAGCACGAGCAGGCGCAGGTCTGCGGCCTCAGCCCGCGCCCGCGCCCGGCGGATGCCTTCGGCCTCGATCGGGTCGGCACCGTCGCGAATGCCGGCGGTATCGGCCAGGATGACCGGATATCCCTCCAGATCCAGATGCACCTCGATCACGTCGCGCGTCGTGCCGGCGTGGGCCGAGACGATTGCGGCGTCGCGGCCGGCAAGCGCATTCATCAGGCTCGACTTGCCGGAATTGGGCGGCCCGATCAGCGCCACCGACAAGCCGTCGCGCAGGATCTCGCCACGCCGCCCGTCGGCCAGCCGTGCGCGGATCTCCCGCTCCAGCGCCTCGGCTGCCGCCCGGGCTGGGCCCAGCAGATCCTCGGGCAGGTCTTCGTCCGGGAAATCGATCGCCGCCTCGACATGGGCGAGCGTGCGGGTCAGGCGCAACGCCCAGTCCTCGGCGATCCGGGCGAAGCCGCCCGCCATCTGACCCAGGGCCTGGCGCCGCTGGGCCGCCGTTTCGGCCGCGATCAGGTCGCCCAAGCCCTCCGCCTGGGTCAGGTCAAGCTTGCCGTTCAGGAAGGCGCGCCGGGTGAATTCGCCAGGCTCTGCCATGCGGCAGTCGGCGAGCCGCCCGAGTGCCGCCAGCAAACCCGAGATCACGGCCGGGCCGCCATGCACGTGAAACTCGGCGACATCCTCGCCCGTGAAGCTCGCCGGTCCGGGGAACCACAGCACCAGGCCGCGGTCGATCGTCTCACCTGTCGCCGGATCGACGAGTGCTGCAAGATGCGCGGTGCGCGGCGCCGGCACGCCGCCGGCGATCGCGGCCAGGCTCGCGCCAGCCGCTGGCCCCGACACGCGCACAACCGCGACCCCTGCCCGGCCGCGCGCGGTCGCCGGCGCGAAGATGGTGCGGCCCGTCATGGGATGCGACCCGGCATGGCCTTGTCAGCCCGCCGCCGGCACCTGGTCCGGCGCAAGCCGCAGCCGCTCGACCGGCCGGCCGCCCACCAGGTGGCTTTCCAGGATCTCGTCGATGTCTTCCCGGGTGCGATAGCCGTACCAGACACCTTCCGGATAGATCACCATGACCGGGCCCAGCTCGCAGCGGTCGAGGCATCCCGCACTATTGACACGGGTTGCCGGCAGCCCCAGCTCCTTAACACGTACCTTCATGTAATCCCTGAGTTTTTCGGATCCTCCGTCGGCGCAGCAGCCGCGTTTATGGCCCGGTGGCCGGACGTTCGTGCAGCAGAAGACATGGGTCCTGAAATAGGGTCGCTCGGCCGTATCCATCGTCGCTCCTGGTCGTCCAAGCCGCCTTGGCCTGGTGCCGGGAAACCTAATAGGATGCGGCGATTGGAACAACGGCGGCATAGCCGCTCGAACGAGGTGCCATGGCATCGAATCAGCTCGCCGCCGAGACCAGTCCCTACCTGCTGCAGCACAAGGACAACCCGGTGCACTGGCGGGCCTGGGGTGCGGCGGCACTCGCCGAGGCGCAGGCGACTGACAAGCCGGTCCTGCTGTCGGTCGGCTACGCCGCTTGTCACTGGTGCCATGTCATGGCAGCGGAGAGCTTCGAGAATCCCGAGATCGCCGCGGTGATGAACGAGCTCTACGTGCCGATCAAGGTCGACCGCGAGGAGCGGCCCGACATCGACGCGATCTACCAGCAGGCACTGGCGCTGATGGGCGAACAGGGCGGCTGGCCCTTGACCATGTTCCTGACGCCCAAAGGCGAGCCGTTCTGGGGTGGCACCTATTTCCCGCCAGCCCAGCGCTGGGGCCGGCCCGGCTTTCCGGACGTGCTGCGCGGCGTCGCGGCGCATTACCGGCGCGAGCCCGACAAGATCGCCCGCAACGTCACGGCGCTGGCGAACGGCCTCGCGCAATCCTCGACGGCGCGCTCGGCCGAGGATGCGATCACCCCCGCCCTGCTCGACCAGATCGCCGAGCGTTTGGCCCAGGCGGTCGACCCGGTCCATGGCGGCTTCGGCCAAGCCCCGAAATTCCCGAATCCGTCCAATCTCGAGCTGCTGTGGCGCGGCTGGACGCGCGCGCGCCTCGATCTCTGCCGCGACCGCGTGCTCTTGACGCTCGACGCCATGTGCCAAGGCGGCATCTACGATCATATCGGCGGCGGCTTTGCCCGCTATTCGACCGACGAGCAGTGGCTGGTGCCGCATTTCGAGAAGATGCTGTACGACAACGCCCAGCTGGTTTCGCTGCTGACCGCCGCCTGGCAGGAGACCAAATCGTCGCTCTATGCCGCCCGGATCGACGAGACGATCGGCTGGGTCCTGCGCGAGATGCGGGCGCCGGACGGCGGCTTCTCCTCAACCATCGATGCCGATGCCGAGCATGAGGAAGGCAAGTTCACCGTCTGGACCGAGGCGGAGATCGACCGGCTGCTCGGGCCTGATGCCGGCCTGTTCAAGGCGCATTACGACGTGACCACCGCCGGCAACTGGGAAGGCAAGACCATTCTCAACCGGCGCAATCGGCCCGGTTTCGCCCATCCGGAGGTCGAGGCCACCCTCGCCCGCTGCCGTGCCGTGTTGTTTGCGGCCCGCGAGCAGCGGGTGCATCCAGGGCTCGACGACAAGGTGCTGGCCGACTGGAACGGCCTGATGATCACCGCGCTCGCCGAGGCAAGCCTGGCATTCGATCGGCCGGACTGGCTCGCCGCCGCGGCCGAGGCCTGGCGCTTCGTTACGACGCGGATGATGCCGGCAGACGACCGCCTCCATCATTCCTGGCGTGGCGGCCGGCATCACCCGGGCACGCTCGACGACTACGTCGACATGGCGCGCGCCGGTTTAGCCCTCCACGAGGCAACCGGCGACGACGCTTATCTGGCCCAGGTCGAGCGCTGGGTTGCCGTACTCGATCGCCATTTCGGCGATCCGGCCGGCGGCTATTTCTTTACGGCCGACGATACCGAAGCACTGATCGTCCGCACCAAGAGCGTCGCCGACAATGCCGTGCCGGCCGGCAATGGCACGCTGGTCCATGTCCTCGCCCGCCTCTGGGCGAGCACCGGCCGCGCGGAACATCGCCGGGCGCTCGACCGTCAGATCGCTGCCTTCGCCGGCGAGCTCGAGCGGAATTTCTATCCGCTCGGCACCTACCTGAACGGGCTCGATTTCGCCATGCGTCCCGTCCAGATCACGATCGTGGGCGCGCGGGATGCCGAAGACGCCAAGGCCCTGCTCGCCGCGGTCCATGAGACGAGCCTGCCCAATCGGCTGGTGCAGGTCGTGGCCGACACCGGCAGCCTGCCGGCCACCCATCCGGCCATCGGCAAGGCGCGTCTCGGCCGGGCCGCGACGGCCTATGTCTGCATCGGCGAGACCTGTTCCTTGCCGATCACCGAACCCGCGGCGCTTGCCGCAGCGCTTGCGGGCGTTTGAACCAGCGACGTCTTCTTCCTGCCAAGAGGCCTCTGATGAACACAATAACGATCGAAACCGGCGACGGCCCCATGAATGCCTATCTGGCCTTGCCGCCCAGCGGCCATGGTCCCGGCATCGTCCTGATCCAGGAGATCTTTGGCGTGAACCAGGTCATGCGCGATCTGGCCAACGCATTCGCCGCCAAGGGCTATGTCGTTGCCTGTCCCGATCTGTTCTGGCGCATCGAGCCCGGCATCGACATCACCGATAAGACCGAGGCCGAATGGGCCCGCGCCTTCGACCTGTTCAAACTGTTTCACGTGGAACACGGCGTGCGCGACCTGCGGGCGACGCTGGCGGCACTGCGGGCCCATTCCGCCTGCAGCGGCAAGGTCGGCGCGGTTGGCTACTGCCTCGGCGGCAAGCTCGCCTATCTGATGGCAACCCGCACCGACGTCGACTGCGTGGTCGGCTATTACGGCGTCGGGCTCGACGAGCTGCTGGGCGAAGCGGTCCATATCCACAAGCCGCTGATGCTCCATGTCGCCGGGCGCGACCAATTCGTGCCGCCGGCAGCCCAGGCCAAGATCCACGAAGTGCTGGACAAGCATCACCACGTGACAATCCACGACTATCCGTCGAACGATCATGCCTTCGCCCGGGTCGGCGGCGCCCACTACGATCCGGAGGAAGCCCATATCGCCAACGGCCTGACCGAGCATTTCTTCGCTCGCCACCTGTCCTGACAGCGGAGACGCAAACCATGGTCCACGCCATCCGCATCCATAAGCCAGGCGGTCCGGAAGCGCTGCAGTGGGACGAGATCGAGGTCGGGGCACCCGGCCCCGGTCAGATCCGTCTGCGCCACACCGCGGTCGGCCTCAACTTCATCGACGTCTATCACCGTACCGGCCTCTACCCGCAGCCCCTGCCCTTCATACCCGGCATGGAAGGCGCCGGCGTGGTCGAGGCAGTCGGGCCGAATGTCACCAGCCTGAAGATCGGCGACCGGGTCGCCTATGCCGGCTCCATCGGCAGCTATGCCGAGGCCCGGCTGATCCAGGCCGACCGGGTCGTCAAGCTACCGGCCGGCATCACCGACCAGCAGGCGGCCGCGATGATGCTGCAAGGCATGACGGTCCGCTACCTGATCCGCGAGGTCTATCCGGTCAAGGCCGGCGACACGATCCTGATCCACGCCGCGGCCGGCGGCGTCGGCCTGATCCTGTGCCAATGGGCGAACGCGCTCGGCGCCACCGTCATCGGCACGGTGTCGAGCGAGGAGAAGGCGGCGCTCGCCCGAGCCAACGGCTGCCATCACCCGATCATCTACACCCACGAGGATTTCCAGAAGCGGGTCGTCGAGATCACCCAGGGCAAGAAGCTGCCGGTCGTCTATGACTCGATCGGCCGCGATACATTCAACCAGTCGCTCGACTGCCTCAGGCCGCGTGGCCTGCTGGCGCTGTTCGGCCAGGCCTCCGGCACGGTGCCGCCGGTCGACCTCAATATCCTGGCCCAGAAGGGCTCGCTCTCCATCACCCGGCCGACGCTGCAGACCTTCATCGCGACCGCGGACGATCTCAAGACCACGGCTGAGGATCTGTTCGACGTCGTCTTGGGCGGCAAGGTCAAGATCTCGGTCAATCAGACTTATCCGCTGAAGAATGCCGAGCAGGCCCATCGCGATCTCGAAGCGCGCAAGACCACCGGCTCGACCGTTCTGACCGTCTGACAGCTTCGAAAAAGGCAAATAAAAACGGCGGCGTATTTGACTACGCCGCCGTTTCTATTTCGACTTGATCGAGAGATCAAGTATTCATCGCATCGAAGAAGTCGGCATTCGTTTTCGATTGCTTGAGCTTCTCGAGCAGGAACTCCATGCCGTCGACGACGCCCATCGGCATGAGCACGCGGCGCAGCACCCACATCTTCGAGAGCGTGCCCTTCTCGACCAGCAACTCTTCCTTGCGAGTGCCGGACTTCGTAATGTCGAGCGCCGGGAACGTACGCTTGTCGGCGACCTTGCGGTCGAGCACGATTTCCGAATTGCCGGTACCCTTGAACTCTTCGAAGATCACCTCGTCCATGCGCGAGCCGGTGTCGATCAGCGCGGTCGAGATGATGGTGAGCGAGCCGCCCTCCTCGATGTTGCGCGCGGCACCGAAGAAGCGCTTCGGCCGCTGCAGCGCGTTGGCGTCGACGCCGCCGGTCAGCACCTTGCCCGAGGACGGCACGACCGTGTTGTAGGCGCGGGCCAGGCGGGTGATCGAGTCCAGCAGGATGACGACGTCGCGCTTGTGCTCGACCAGCCGCTTCGCCTTTTCGATGACCATTTCCGCGACCGAGACATGGCGCGAGGCCGGCTCGTCGAAGGTCGAGCTCACGACCTCGCCCTTGACCGAGCGGGCCATGTCGGTCACTTCCTCCGGCCGCTCGTCGATCAACAGGACGATCAGATAGACTTCCGGGTGATTGTGCGAGATCGCATGCGCGATGTTCTGCAGCATCACCGTCTTGCCGGTCCGCGGCGGCGCCACGATGATCGCGCGCTGGCCCTTGCCCAAGGGCGAGATCAGGTCGATGACGCGCGTCGTCATGTCCTTGCGCGTCGGGTCCTGGTTCTCGAGCTTCAGCTTCTCGTCAGGGTAGAGCGGCGTCAGGTTGTCGAAGTTGATGCGGTGGCGGACCCGGTCCGGCTCGTCGAAATTGATCGAGTTGAGCTTCAAGAGCGCGAAATAACGCTCGCCGTCCTTGGGCGCACGGATCTGGCCCTCGACCGTGTCGCCCGTGCGGAGGCCAAAGCGGCGCACCTGACTCGGGCTCACATAGATGTCGTCCGGGCCGGGCAGATAGTTCGCTTCGGGCGAGCGCAGGAAGCCGAACCCGTCCTGCAGGATCTCGAGCACGCCGTCGCCGAAGATCGCGACGTCATTCTCGGCGAGCTGCTTCAGGATCGCGAACATCATGTCCTGCTTGCGCAGGGACGAGGCGTTCTCGATCTGCAGTTCCTCGGCAAAGGCGAGGAGCTCGGCCGGAGTCTTGCGCTTGAGTTCCTGGAGATTCATCGGTGCGGTCGCAATAGGGAAGAAGGAATGGGGAAGCCCGAGATGACATGAACCGTGCAAAGGGGCAGGACAGACCCGCCGGCATGCAACCGGACACGCTAGACAATTTCGGGAAAGAGACGCCGGAGACCCGGCTGCTTTGCTTGTTTAGGCGAGGTGCCCGCTCAAGTCAAATGCGTTGTGGAGACCTCTGCCTGTTCGCTGGGCATGCCGCTGGTCAAAAGGGTTTCACCACCACCAGAATCACGATCCCGATCATGAGGACTGTCGGCACTTCGTTCACCACGCGATAGAAACGCTCGGAATGGCGGTTCCGATCCTCGGCGAACGCACGACGCCAGCCACCGAGAAAATGCTGAACCACCAGCATGGCGAAAACAAGGCCAAGCTTGGCATGGATCCAGCCGTTATGCCAGTCGACGACGCCGGGTGTCGACAGCAGCAAGCCGCCGAACACAAGGGTCGCGGTCATCGCCGGCAGCATGATGCCGCGCGACAGGCGCCGTTCCATGACCTTGAATATCTCCGACTGGGCCGAGCCCGCAGGCGCCGCCGCGTGATAGACGAACAGACGCGGCAGATAGAGCATGGACGCCATCCAGGCGATCACGCTGATGATGTGCAGCGACTTGATCCAGGGATAGGCGGCGGCGAGAAAATCCATGCTATGACCCCATCTGTCCACAAGGGCAGCCGGACCGGCCGGTCGAGCAGATCCTGTGGCCGGCGCTTGACCGGATCGGTTCCGGTGCGGCGATCGCCCGGCGCACCTCATCGGCGAGGCCCGCAATGAAATCGGCGTCCGCGCCGACGGTCGGCACCCGGACATAGGCCGGAACGCCTCGCTCCTCGGCAAGCGTGCGATATTCGATGTCGAGCTCGACCAGCGTCTCGGAATGGTCGGAGACGAAGGCGATCGGCACGACCAAGAGCGGCACGACATCGGCGCCGCCACGCCTGACCTCGGCCTCGGTCGACGGCCCGATCCATTCGAGCGGCCCGACGCGGCTCTGATAGCAGATCACCCAGTCGAGCGCCGGCATGGCGAGCTCGGCCAGCACTGCGGCGACACTGCGTTCGACCTGTTCCTGATAGGGATCGCCGGCGTCGATCACCTTCTTCGGCAGGCCATGGGCGGAGAACAGCACGCGCGGCTTCAGCGTCGGATCGAACTGGGCGAGCCCGCGACGCACGCCGTTCGCCACTGCCGTGACGAAGCCGGCGTTATCGGGATAGCAGCAGAGCGTCGTCGTCGGCACGGTGAGGCCGACCCGGGCCGCCTCGCGCTGCCACTCGCGCACGGAGGAGGCCGTGGTCGTCGTCGAGAATTGCGGGTAGAGCGGCAGCAGCAGCACGCGGTCCGGCGCCCATTGCTTGACGGCCGCGACCAGGCCACGGGCGCGCGGATGCCAATAGCGCATGGCGATGAAGCATTTGAAGTCGAGCCCGAGCAATGCATCGAGCGCCCGGGCCTGTTCTTCGGTATTGGCCACGATCGGCGAGCGACCGCCCATATGCTCGTAGATCGATCGAGCGGTCGGCGCCCGCCGGCTCGAGATCAGTTGCGCCACCATCCAGCGCAACGGTTGCGGCAAGCCGATGATTGCCGGGTCGTTGAACAGGTTGAACAGGAAGGGCTTGACCGCGTCGAGCCGGTCCGGCCCGCCGAGATTGAACAGGATGATGGCGGTTCTCATGGTCGACCGCAAAGATGGGTCGGCCGATCCCGGAATCCAGCCCTGCCAAGCCAGGTTTGTGTGAGGACGGCCGCGCTCAAGCGCGCGCGGGCCGGCTCATGCGCACGAGTTCGACCAGCTTGGCCACGTGCTCGGGCGGCGTCTGCGGCACAATGCCATGCCCCAGGTTGAACACGAACCGGCCGCGGCCGAGCGCATCGATGATCGCGCGGACCCGTTCCTCGAGCGCCGAACCGCCGGCGACGAGCACCAGCGGGTCGAGATTGCCCTGGACCGCAATGGCCGGCTGCAGAACATCGCGGGCGAAGCCCAGCGGCACGTCCTGGTCGAGCGAGACGGCGTCGATGCCGGTTGCCTTGGCGTAGCCCAGGTAAAGAGCGCCGGCACCACGCGGAAAGCCGATGATCGGCAGCTTCGGATGCTTGGCCTTGAGCGCTGCGACAATGCGCTTCGCCGGCGCCATGACCCAGCGCTCGAACGCATCGCCCTCGAGGGCGCCTGCCCAACTGTCGAACAGCTGCACCACTTCGGCGCCGGCCGCGACCTGGGCGTCCAGATGGGCGATGGTTGCATCCGTCAGCAGGTCGATCAGCGCCTCGAAGCTCGTCTTGTCCTCGGTCGCGAACCGGCGGCAGGTCTCGAACGTCCGACTGCTGCCGCCCTCGATCATGTAGGTCGCGACCGTCCAGGGTGCGCCCGCGAAGCCGATGAGCGTCGTCTCGGCCGGGAGATCCTGCTTCAGGCGGGCGACCGTCTCATAGACCGGGGCCAAGCGCTCGACCATGCCATCGGGCACCAGGGCCGCGAGCTCCGCTGCGTTGCGGATGGGATCGAGCTTCGGGCCTTCTCCCTCCTGAAAGCCGACCTTCTGCTTCAGCCCCCACGGAACAACGAGGATGTCCGAGAACAGGATGGCCGCGTCCAGCCCGAACCGGCGGATCGGCTGCAGTGTCACCTCGGTCGCAAGCTCCGGCGTGAAGCACAGGTCGAGGAAGTTGCCGGCCTTGGCCCTCACCTCGCGATATTCCGGCAGATAACGACCGGCCTGACGCATCAGCCAGATGGGATGGCGGTCGACGGGGGCGCCGCGCAGCGCGCGCGGCAGCAGTTTCTCTTCAGTGCGCATGACGGCGGCGATTGTCGGCCAGCGTTGGGCCGCTTGTCCACCTTGCCATACATCTGAGGGAAGGGTTTTGATGGAATAAGGAGGTAGTGGTTGTTGATGGATGTGCGCAACGGGGATTACCGCTAACCTCGAATTCATCCACAGCCGGATAATCGATCGAGCGGCGTCGGCAGGACACTGTGGACCGATTTCGGGCAAGTCTGCGTCTAGTTTGAGAGAGCAAGAACGGTACGGGCCGGACGAAAGCTGGGGATAACGGGGATGAAATGGGCACTGCACCCGATATCCCCGGAGCACGGACCGGTCGGGCCGATCCGTCCCGGGGCGGATCAGTCCCGGGACGGACGATGGGTGGTCGGGGATTGAATTCGAGATCTTGGGACAACGGGGCAGTTATCCCCATTAACCAGGAAGTTTTCCACAGAGACGAGGAAACTTTTGTGACCGTAAACCGTTTCCACCTCCACCTCGTGTCGGACTCGACGGGTGATACGGTCCATGCGCTGGCACGCGCCTGCCTCGTGCAGTTCGAGGATGCCGAGCCGATCGAGCACATCTGGTCGATGGTGCGCACCAAGGTGCAGGTCGAGCGCGTCGTGGCCGGCATCGAGGCCAACCCGGGCGTCGTGCTCTACACGTTGGTGAACGAGCATCTGCGCCAGCCGCTGCAGGAGCGCTGCCGGGAACTGGGCGTGCCGGCGATCCCGGTGCTGGACCCGGTCATCGGCATGTTCGGCTCGTTCCTGGGCCGCCGAGCGCGCGCGCTGCCCGGCCAGCAGCATGCGCTCAATCACGAGTATTTCGCGCGCATCGACGCGATGACCTTCGCCATGACCCATGACGACGGCCAGGCGCCCTGGGGCCTGAACCAGGCCGATGTCGTGCTAGTCGGCGTCTCCCGGTCATCGAAGACGCCAACCTGCATCTATCTCGCCAACCGCGGGATCAAGGCGGCGAACGTGCCGCTGGTACCCGGCGTCCCGCTGCCGCCCGAGCTGTTTCTGGCCGACAGACCACTGATCGTCGGCCTGACCAACGATCCGGAACGGCTGGTCGCCCTCCGCCGCAATCGGCTGACGAGCCTGCAGAGTGATCCCAAGATCGATTACGTCGATCTGGATTCGGTGCAGTCCGAGGTCGTGGCCGCCCGCCGGCTGTGCCAGGAACATAAATGGCCGGTCATCGACGTGACCCGCCGGTCGATCGAGGAGACGGCGGCGGCGATCCTGAAGCTGTTCGCCAAGCGCCAGGGGCTCGACGCATGAGCCCGCTCGGCCCGCCGATTATCCTCGCCTCCGGCAGCAAGACCCGGCTCGCTTTGCTCGAACAGGCCGGGCTCATCGTCGACGCCGACCCTCCCGCTGTCGACGAGCAGGAGATGAAGGCCGCGTTCCAGGCCGAGAAGGCCCCGGCCGAAGCCTGCGCCGAGGCGCTCGCTGAACTCAAGGCGATGCGCGTCTCGCAGCGCCATCCGGGAGCGCTCGTGATTGGCGCCGATCAGATGCTCGATTTGGGCGGTGTCTGGTTCGACAAGCCGGCCGATCTCGACCATGCGCGCGCCCATCTGATGGCGCTCCGTGGCCGGACGCACCAGCTCGTGACGGTGGCGGTCGTCGCGCGCAACGGCTCACGGATCTGGCACACGATCGATACCGCGCGCCTCACCATGCGCCCGTTCAGCGACGGCTTCCTCGACGAATACCTGCGCCGGCTGGGTCCGGCTGTGCTGTCGTCGGTCGGGGCCTACCAGCTCGAAGGCCTGGGCGCACAGCTGTTCGACCGGATCGACGGCGATTTCTTCACGATCCTGGGCCTGCCGCTGCTGCCGCTCCTGGGTTTCCTGCGCGATCACGGCGCGCTTGCCCGATGAGTACGTCCTATCGACTGAGCGGCGTTCTCGGCTGGCCTGTCGGCCATTCCCGCTCGCCCCTGCTACACGGCCATTGGCTGAAGCGCTACGGTGTTGCCGGCGCCTATGTGGCCCTGCCGGTTCGGCCGGAAGATTTTGAGCAAGCGCTCCGGGCCCTGCCGCTCCTGGGTTTCGCCGGCTGCAACGTCACGGTGCCGCACAAGGAAGCCGCGTTTCGCCTGGTCGACCGTGTCGACCCTTCGGCCGCCCGGCTTGGTGCGGTCAACACGATCGTGGTCCGGCCCGACCGCACGCTCGAAGGGTTCAACACGGACGGCGAGGGCTTCCTCCGGCATCTCGAGGCCAGCGCGCCCGAATGGCGTGCCGCCGGACGGCCGGTCCTGGTGATCGGTGCCGGCGGTGCCGCCCGCGCGGTCGTCGGTGTCCTTGCCGACGCGGGCGTGCCGGAAATCCGCGTCGCGAACCGTACCGGCGCCCGCGCCGAGGCGCTCGCGGCGGAGTTCGGCCGACCGCTCATGGCCTGGCCATGGAGCCACCGGGCGGAAGGGCTCGCCGGCTCCAGCCTGGTCGTCAACACCACCCAGCTCGGCATGGACGGCTGGCCGGCGCTCGATCTGCCGCTCGACGCTATGCCTGCGGACGGTGTCGTCTACGACATCGTCTATACGCCGCTCGAAACGCCGCTGCTCGCCGCGGCGCGCCGGCGAGGACTTGCGACGGTCGACGGGCTCGGCATGCTGCTGCACCAGGCGCGCGCCGGCTTCGCGGCCTGGTTCGGCGTCGAGCCGGTCGTCGACGAGGCGCTGCGCCGGGCGGTGCTTGGGGAAGAGAGCCCATGATCCTCGTCGGGCTCACGGGCTCGATCGGCATGGGCAAATCGACGGCAGCCAAGGCGCTGCGCCGGCTCGGCCTGCCGGTGCATGACGCCGACGCGGCGGTCCATCGGCTGCTGGCGCCTGGCGGCGCGGCGGTGCAGCCGGTCCTGGCGCTGTTCCCGGATGTTGCGGATCCTGCGGGCGGCATCGATCGCCAGCAACTGGGCGCGCGCGTGTTCGGCGATCCCGCAGCGCTCCACCGGCTTGAGGCGATCCTGCATCCGCGCGTGCGGGCGGCGAAACGCTGCTTCCTCGCGGCCCAGGCCCGGCGACGGCAGCGCCTGGTCGTGCTCGACGTGCCGCTGCTGTTCGAGACCGGCGGCGAGCGGGAATGCGACGCAGTGCTGGTCGTCTCGGCGCCGCCGTTCCTGCAGCGCCAGCGCGTGCTCGGCCGGCCCGGCATGCACGAGGCCAAGTTCCGCTCGATCCTGGCGAAGCAGATGCCGGATCGCGAAAAACGCCAGCGTGCGCAATATGTCGTGCCAACCGGCCTCGGTCAGCGCTATAGCTTGGATAAGCTGAAAGCGGCGATCCGAGCGATCAAAGCGAAGCCTCGAGAGCGCCGTCGCCGCTAGAGAGAAACCATGCGCGAGATCTGCCTGGATACGGAAACCACCGGCTTCGACCCGGCCGAGGGCCATCGGATGGTCGAGATCGCCTGTGTCGAGCTGGTCAACCTGATGCCGACGGGCCGGGAGCTGCATCTCTATTTCGACCCGGAGCGTGACATGCCGGCCGAGGCCGAGGCGGTGCATGGCCTCACCATCGAATTCCTGACAGGCAAGCCCAAGTTCCGCGAGCTAGCCCACGAATTCGAAGCCTTCATGCAGGATTCCCGCCTGGTCGCGCACAATGCCGAGTTCGACGTCCGCTTCATCAATGCGGAACTCGTGCGCGCCGGCCGGCCGAAGCTTACTTGCGAGGTGCAGGACACGCTGCGGCTCGCCCGCACCAAGTTCCCAGGCTCACCCGCGAGCCTCGACGCGCTCTGCCGCCGGTTCGGCATTGACTTGAGCGAGCGCTCGAAGCACGGCGCGCTCATCGATACGCGGCTCCTCGCCAAGGTCTATCTGGAGCTGATGGGCGGGCAGCAACCGGGCCTGAGCCTCGCAATCGACAATGGCGCCGCGGTTGCGGCGGCGGTCGTGGCGCGCCGCGAACCGAGACCGGCGCGGCCGCATCAGGCGACGCCGGAGGAACTGGCGGCACACGAGGCGATCGTCGCGACGCTCAAGGAAGCGATCTGGCTGCATTGATCCTGCTGTTCTGGCCGATATGAAAACGGCGCCGGCCCAGAGGGCGGCGCCGTTTCTTTTTGGCCAACCGATCGCCGGCTCAGGCGTTGCCGGCAGTCTCCGCCTGCGCCGCCGCCTCGGCTTCGGCAGCCTTGCGCCGCTGCACCTCGGTGAAGTCGATCGGGTTGATGAGCAGCGGCGGGAAGCCGCCATCACGCGTCGCGTCGGCCACGATCGCCCGGGCAAACGGGAACAGCATGCGCGGCGTCTCGATCAGCACCAGCGCCGCCATGATGTCCTGCGACACGCCGCGGATCGTGACGACGCCGCCGTATTCGACCTCGACCAGGAACGCGACTTCGCCCGCGGTCCGCGCCTGGACCTTCAGCACCAGGACGACCTCGAACGTCTCTTCGCCCAGCTGGCGCGCCTTGACGTCGACGTCGATGCCGACCTCCGGCGCCGCCGACTGCTGCAGCAGGCTATCCGGCGCGCGCGGGTTCTCGAAGGACAGGTCGCGCAGGTACTGGGCGTTGATGACGATCGACGGGGCCTGCTGGCCTTCGCCGTTCGGGCCGGGGGCGGCGGTATCGGACATGGAACTGAGGCTCCGGGAAAGAATGGAGCCGGTGGGCTAGCACGGAACGGGGGCGCGGCTCAACCGCTCAACCATTTCCGGCCGCTGCGACAGCTCAATCTCGATCGGGCGGCGGATGGTCGATCCGCCGCTCCGGCGGCACCTCGTGCTCGACGATCTCGTAATCCGTCTCGATCACGGTCGGGCCCGCCTTGGGTCCGGTCCCATGAACCTCGACACGGACGAACCGCTTCAGCGCCCACGCGGTGGCAATCCGACGCACGGCCGGGATCAGCAGCAGAAGCCCGATCGCATCGGTGAAGAAGCCGGGCACGGCCAGGAGCACGCCCGCCAGTACCTGGACACCGCCATCGGCCGCGACCGGCAGCGGCGTCTCGCCGGCCTGGGCCGCGTCGCGCAGCCGGATCAGCGTTTCGAGGCCGCGCTGGCGGATGATCGCCATACCCAGCATGCCGGTCAGCACGATCTCCGCCAGGGTGCCGGCCACACCCAGGTAGGGACCGATCAGCACGAAGCCGGCGATCTCGATCAGCGGCAATGCCAGAAGGAAGGCCGGAAAACCCATGCCAATACCCATGCCGAAGCTTGTCCTTTCCCGAGCTTCCGCCTATGTCTCCGTGATGGACGGACGCTTTGCGGCGCAGCGGGGCTCGAGCGCCGTCCCATAATCCGTCTCTTGGGATGCGTCCATGGGCGATCAGGTTATCGATATCATTTTGTTTGCCCTGGTCGCGGGCTTTCTGGTGTTCCGCCTGTGGAGCGTGCTCGGCCGCCGCACGGGCAACGAACGCTCGTCCGTCGAGCCGCGGCGCCCGATGATTGATGTGACGCCGCCGCCCCCCGCCGACAATGTCGTGTCTTTGCCCGACCGGCCGCGCATGCCGCAGGCCCGCCCGCTGAACCCGCTCGACGCGGGCCTGGCTGAGATCGCCGGCGCCGACCCGCATTTCCGGCGCGATCCCTTCATCGATGGCGCGCGCCATGCCTTCGACATGATCGTGAAGGCCTTTGCCGACGGCGACACGGCGACGCTCCGGCCGCTCTTGAGCGACGAGGTCTACGACACGTTCGCCGAGGCGATCCGCCATCGGCTCGCGACGAAGGAGACGGTCGAGACCCGCGTCGTCAGCATGCGCGACCCGGAGCTGGTCGACGCCCGGCTCGAAGGCCGGACCGCCTCCGTCACCGTCAAGTTCGTCTCCAACCAGATCTCGGCCACGCGCAGTGCCGACGGCAAGGTCGTCGACGGCGATCCCGAACGCGCTGCCGAACATACCGATCTCTGGACCTTCTCGCGCAATGTGCGGGCCTCCGACCCGAACTGGATCCTGGTCTCGACCGGCCCCCACGAGTGATCGGCCCACACGTGATCGGCCCACCCGTGATCGGCTGGCGTTTCCTCCTCCTCGGGCTCGTTGCGGGCGCGCTCGCCGCCTGCGGCGCACCGAAGCCGCCGCCCGACAAGCTGGTGCTGACCCGCGCCGGGTTCGGCGAGCTGCCCGGCTGGGCTCAAGACGATCCGTCGGCGGCGCTGCCGGTGCTGCTCAAGTCGTGTGCCGTGCTGCTCAAGGGGACCGACGACCAGGCGCTCGGGCTTGCCGGCCAGGTCGGCGACTGGCGGGCGCCATGCGCCGATGCAGCCCAGGTCACGCCCGGTGACCAGGCGGCTGCGCGCGCCTTCTTCGAACGCGATTTCGTGCCGTTCCGCGCGGCCAACAACGACAAGACCGAAGGCCTGTTCACCGGCTATTACGAGGCCGAGCTGCACGGCTCGCTCACGCACGACGACCGGTTCTCCGTGCCGCTCTATCGCCGGCCGGCCGATCTCGTCTCGGTCGATCTCGGGCAGTTCCGCCCGTCCTTGAAGGGCGAGCGGATCGCCGGCCGGGTCGCCGGCGGCAAGCTCGTGCCCTATGCGACCCGGACGCAGATCGAGGCGGGGGCGCTCGCCGGCAAGGGGCTGGAACTCGCCTGGGTCGACAACTCGGTCGATGCCTTCTTCCTCGCGGTCCAGGGCTCGGGCCGCGTCATCCTGCCGGACGGGCAGGTCATGCGTGTGGGCTACGACGGCGAGAACGGCCAGCCCTATGTCGCGATCGGCCGGGTGCTGGCGCAGCAGGGCGTGCCGGCCGACCAGATCACCATGCCGTTCCTCAGGCAATGGATCGCCGACCATGGCACGGACGGCACGGCGCTCATGGACAAGAACCCGTCCTATATCTTCTTCCGCGAGCTCAAGGGCGACGGACCGATGGGCGCTCAGGGTGTCGCGCTGACGCCTGGGCGCAGCGCCGCGGTCGACCGCAGCTTCGTGCCGCTGGGCCTGCCCTTCTGGATCGATACGACCGATCCGGTCGAGTCCTCGGGGCGGCTGCAGCGCCTGTTCGTGGCGCAGGATGTGGGCGGCGCGATCCGCGGCCCGGTGCGTGCCGACCTGTTCTTCGGCTACGGCGCCGAGGCGGCGAACCATGCCGGCCTGATGAAGGGCCGCGGCTCGGCCTGGCTCATGCTGCCGACTGCGGCGGCGGCGCGCCAAGCGCCGGGCGTCTAGGGCGGCGGCGTATCGTCGGAGCATTTGGGCAATTGCAATTGTCCCGGAGCTGACACAGGGTACTGGCCGGTTTGAACCGCCGGGGTTTTTTCTAGATGGCGCCGTCAAAGCCGCGGGTCGCGTTGTTCGTTACGTGCCTCGTTGATCTGTTCCGCCCGACTGTCGGCTTCGCTGCCGTCAAATTGCTCGAGGACGCAGGCTGCATCGTCGAGGTGCCGCCGACCCAGACCTGCTGCGGCCAGCCGGCCTATAATTCCGGCGACCGGGCCGATACCAAGGCGATCGCCCGCGCCGTGATCGACGCGTTCGAGGACTACGACTATGTCGTGGCGCCGTCCGGTTCCTGTGCCGGCATGATCCACGAGCATTACGCCCGCCTGTTCGAGGACGAGCCGGCGATGTTCCAGCGCGCCCAGCACCTGGGCAACCGCACGCACGAGCTGGTGTCGTTCCTGGTCGACGTCAGGGGCATGACCGCGGTCCACGCCCACTACGACGGGGTCGCGACCTACCATGATTCCTGCTCCGGCCTGCGCGAGCTCGGCGTCAAGCAGCAGCCGCGCGCGCTCTTGAAATCGGTCGAGGGCCTGAGTCTCAAGGAACTGCCAGGGGCCGAGATTTGCTGCGGCTTCGGCGGCACCTTCTGCATCAAGTATCCCGACATTTCGAACCGCATGGTCGGCGACAAGACGGCCGACGTCGTCGCGACCGGTGCCGACACGCTGCTCGCCGGCGACATGGGCTGTCTCATGAACATGGCCGGCAAGTTGAGCCGCGACGGCCAGCCGATCGCGGTGCGCCATGTCGCCGAGGTGCTGGCGGACATGGCCCATGACGCGCCGCCGATCGCCAGCAACCAGCCGGCCAGCGGGCACCAGGACCGGCACTGAGGAGCAGGGCCCATGCAGCCGACCAGCCACGCCTTCAAGGCGAACGTTCGCGAAGCCCTTGTCGATACGACCCTCCAGCGGGCGCTCGACAACATGAGGACGGGTTTTCCGGCCAAGCGTTTGTTGGCTATCAGCCGGCTGCCCGAGTTCGACGCGCTCAGGGACCAGGGGCGCGCGATCAAGAACCACACGCTCGAAAACCTGGATTTCTATCTCGAGACATTCGAGCGCAACGTGTCGCGCGCCGGCGGCCATGTCCATTGGGCGCGCACGCCCGAGGAGGCGCGCCAGATCGTGCTCGACATCTGCCGCTCGGTCGACGCCAAGACGGTGACCAAGGGCAAGTCGATGATCTCGGAAGAGATCGAGCTCAACGAGTTCCTCGAGCACCAGGGGCTGGTGCCGGTCGAGACCGATCTCGGCGAATACATCATCCAGCTCAGGCACGAGGCGCCGAGCCACATCATCGCGCCGGCGATCCATCTGGTGAAGGAGCAGGTCGAGGAGGCATTCCGCGCCAGCCACACCGACCTGCCGCCGGACCGGCCGCTGTCGGAGCCGCGCGAATTGACCGACGAGGCGCGCGCGGTGCTGCGCCGCCGCTTCCACGAGGCCGACGTCGGCATCACCGGGGCGAATTTCCTGATCGCTGAGACCGGGTCGACAGTCATCGTGACCAACGAGGGCAACGGCGACCTGACCCAGACCCTGCCCAAGGTCCATCTGGTGCTGGCCTCGCTCGAAAAGGTCGTGCCCACGCTCGAGGATGCGACGACGATCCTGCGCCTGCTCGCCCGCTCGGCGACCGGCCAGGAATTCTCGAGCTACACGACCTTCTCGACCGGACCGCGCCGGCCGGGCGACCTGGACGGGCCGGAGCAGTTCCATGTCGTGCTGCTCGACAACGGCCGCAGCGGCATGCTCGGCACCGAATTCCAGGACATGCTGCGCTGCATCCGCTGCTCGGCCTGCATCAACCATTGCCCGGTCTATTCGTCGGTCGGCGGCCATGCTTACGGCTGGGTCTATCCCGGCCCCATGGGCTCGGTGCTGACGCCGAGCCTGATCGGCGTCGAGGAGGCGGGCAACCTGCCGAACGCGTCGACCTTCTGCGGCAAGTGCGAAAGCGTCTGTCCGATGCGCATCCCGCTGCCCAAGATGATGCGGCACTGGCGCGAGCGCGAGTTTGAGCGGAACCTTTCGCCGGCGCCATTCCGCTGGGGCTTGAAGCTCTGGGCCTATTTCGCCAAGCGGCCGAAGCTCTACCGCCTTGGCGCCAACCTGGCGGCCAGAACCCTGGGCCGCATGGGCCGCGACAGCGGCCGCTTCAGCCGCCTGCCGCTCGCGGGCGGCTGGACCGGCGGGCGCGACCTGCCGGCGCCCCAGGGCAAGAGCTTCATGGAGCAATGGCAGGCCCGCACGGAACAAGCCCGCCGGCGGGAGGCGGCATGATGGAGGACGCGCGCAGCCAGATCCTCACCGGCATCCGCAAGTCGCTGAAGCGTGGGCCCTTGGGCGAGGCCGCGGCCGCCGTCGGGCCGGCCAGCCGCATCGCCGAGCACAGGCCGGGCCTCATCCCTGCCCGCACGACGTCGCTCGACCGCCAGGGCTTGCGCGACCTGTTCGTGAAGATGGCCGAGGAGGTGCAGACCACGGTGACGCGCGTCGCCGACGCGGCGGCGGTGCCGGGCGCCGTCGCCGATTATCTGGCGCGCCACAACCTGCCGGCCGAGATCGCCATGGCGCCCGATCCGGCGCTCGACGCCTATCCCTGGGCCGACCGGCCGCTGCTGCGCATCCGCCGCGGCCGAGCCGAGGACCATGACCAGGTGAGCGTCACCGCAGCCTTCGCCGCGATCGCCGAGACCGGCACCTTGATGCTGACCTCGGGCCATGACCGGCCGACCACGCTCAACCTGATGCCCGACACCCATATCGTCGTGCTGCGCGCCGACCAGGTGGTGGGGCCGTACGAGACGGCGTGGGCGCGGCTCCGCGCGCAATACGAGGGCAACGCCATGCCGCGCACGGTCAATTTCATCACCGGCCCGTCGCGCACCGGCGACATCGAGCAGCGCATCCAGCTGGGCGCCCATGGTCCGCGCCGCCTGCACATCGTCCTGGTCGACGGACCGGACGGCGAAGCCGCCTGAGACGCGGGAATGGTCCGGCAGGGGATGAACGGCCGGCGGGTCCGCGCCATGACGAGCGTGGAGCGCGCGCTGTGGCGTGCCGCCATGCGCGATGTCGAGCCCCTGCCCGGCCATGTCTTGCCGCCGGAGCCGCCGAAGCCGGCCGCGGAGCCGGTGGCACCGCCGCCATCGCCCACGGCCGCGTCGGTTGGGGCGGCGGTAGTGGTCGCGAAGCCGCATCCCGTGCCGGCCGAGCTGCCGCCGCTCACTTATGCCCGCACGCCCGGCCTCGACCGGCGGACGTCGGAGCGGCTGAAGCGCGGGCAGCTGCCGATCGAAGGCCGGCTCGACCTGCACGGCATGACCCAGGACCAGGCGCGCCGGGCGCTCGACCATTTCATCGGCCATGCCTACGAGCGCGGGCTGCGGGCCGTGCTGGTCATCACCGGCAAGGGCCTGAAGCCGCGGGCCGTGGATCGAAAGCCGGGCGACGCCGATCCGTGGGAGGCGGCGCCCGGCGTCTTGAAGCACCAGACGCCGCGCTGGCTGAACGAGGCGCCGAACCGCGGGCGCGTGCTGGCCTTCACCCCGGCGCAGCCGCGCGACGGCGGGTCGGGCGCGCTCTATGTGCTGATCCGCCGGCACCGGGCGTGAGGGGTGCATGACACCGTTCGGCGCGCGACTTCGCGCACTCCGCGAGGAGCGCGGCCTTACGCTTACGCGCATGGCGGCCGACCTCGGCCTGTCCGCGGCCTATCTCTCAGCACTCGAGCACGGCAAGCGCGCCCGGCCGACGCCGGGCCTGGTCCGGCAGATCTGCGGCTATCTGGGCATCATCTGGGACGATGCCGACGAGCTGCAGTTGCTCGCCAAGCGCTCGCGCCCGAAGGTGACGGTCGATACCGGCGGCCTCTCCCCGCTCGCGACCGAATTCGCCAATCTGCTGGCCGACCGCATCGGCGACATCGACCAGGAGACGCTCGGCCGGCTGCTCGACCTGGTCCGCGAGGTGCCGGCGCCGCCGCGTCGTCATCGTCGTTGACCATCGCACCCGTAAGCATGGCTAAGCGATTGTTAACGGCCGGGACCGTAGTATCCTCACGCCGGAGGACTATCGAGGAGGTGTCGCACCATGGGCGATGACCTGCGCCAGGCCGACCTGTCGAGCCTGACGATCAATCAGATGACGAAGGAACAGCGGGCCGAGTTGCGCCGGCGGTTCGAGGAATTCGTTTCCGCCTTCACCAAGCACAATCCCAACGCCCGCATCACCGCGGCACCCAAGGTCCGCAAATGGGTGCCGGGCATGAAGAAATAGCGACGGCCCGAAAACCCTCGCCCGCGGAGCAGGAGAGGGTGCTGAGCGCCAGCGAAGCGGGTGAGGGTCGCGCCGCTGCGACACCCTCACCCTCCGTCTCCCTCTCCCGCAAGCGGGCGAGGGAGAGAATGCCCTACAGAATGAACTTCGACAGGTCGGCGTTCTTGGCGAGCTCGGCCACGTGGCTGCGCACGTAGGGGCGGTCGACCGTGACGACGGTGCCCGGCGGCATGTCGGTCGCCTCGAAGCTGATCTCCTCCAAGAGCCGTTCCAGCACGGTATGGAGCCGGCGCGCGCCGATGTTCTCGATCGTGCTGTTGATCTCGACCGCGAGCCGGGCGAGCTCGTCGATCGCGTCCGGCTCGAAGCCGAGCGTCACGCCTTCCGTGCCGAGCAGCGCCACATACTGCTTGATCAGGCTTGCCTCGGTTTCGGTCAGGATGCGGCGGAAGTCGTCCTGGGTGAGTGGCTTGAGCTCCACCCGGATCGGCAGGCGGCCCTGCAGCTCCGGCAGCAGGTCGGACGGCTTCGCCACCTGGAAGGCACCGGACGCGATGAACAGGATATGGTCGGTCTTGACCGGCCCATGCTTGGTCGCGACCACCGTGCCTTCGATGAGCGGCAGCAGGTCGCGCTGCACGCCCTCGCGGCTGACGTCGGCACCGCCGCGCTCCGACCGGGCGCAGATCTTGTCGATCTCGTCGATGAACACGATGCCGTTCTGCTCGACCGCCTGGACCGCCTCGCGCGTCACGACGTCGCTGTCCAGGAGCTTGTCGCTCTCCTCCGCCATCAGCACCGCATAGCTCTCGGAAACCGTCAGCTTGCGCGGCTTCGTGCGCTGGCCGCCGAGCTTGCCCATGAGCTCGCCCAGATTGATCATGCCGACCTGGGCGCCGGGCATGCCCGGGATCTCGAAGGTCTGGCCCGAGGTGTCGGCGACCTGGATCTCGATCTCCTTGTCGTCGAGCTGGCCCTCGCGCAGCATCTTGCGGAACTTGGAGCGCGTGTCGGCCGACGCGGTCGGGCCGACGAGCGCGTCCAGCACCCGCTCCTCGGCCGCGAGTTCGGCCTTGGCGGTCACTTCCTTGCGCAGGCGTTCCCGCGTGAGCCCGATCGCGGCTTCGACCAGGTCGCGCACGATCTGCTCGACGTCGCGGCCGACATAGCCCACCTCGGTGAACTTGGTCGCCTCGACCTTGATGAACGGCGCCTGGGCGAGCCTCGCCAGGCGGCGCGCGATCTCGGTCTTGCCGACGCCGGTCGGGCCGATCATCAGGATGTTCTTGGGCAGCACCTCCTCGCGCAGCGCCTCGGGCAGCTGCTGGCGGCGCCAGCGGTTGCGGAGCGCGATTGCGACCGCGCGCTTGGCATCGTGCTGACCGATGATGAAGCGGTCGAGTTCCGAGACGATCTCCCGGGGACTGAAGGCGGCGGTCATAGATCGATGCTCTCAAGCGTGATGTTGGTATTGGTGTAGACGCAGATCCCGGCGGCGATGGCCATGGAGCGGCGGACGACCTGCTCGGCGTCGATGCCGTCGACCGGGGCGAGCGCACGGGCAGCCGCCAGCGCGAACGAGCCGCCGGAGCCGATGCCGATGATGCCGTCCTCGGGCTCGAGCACGTCGCCGGTGCCCGACAGGATGAGCGAGGCCTGCTTGTCGGCGACCGCCATCATCGCCTCGAGCCGGCGCAGGTAGCGGTCGGTGCGCCAGTCCTTGGCGAGCTCGACCGCGGCGCGGGTCAATTGGCCCTGGTACTGCTCGAGCTTGGCTTCGAGCCGCTCGAACAACGTCATGGCATCCGCCGTGGCGCCGGCGAAACCGGCGATGACCTGGCCGTCGCCCAGGCGGCGGACCTTGCGGGCATTGGACTTGACGATGGTCTGGCCCATCGAGACCTGGCCGTCGCCCGCCAGCACGACCTTGTTGCCCTTGCGCACGCACAGGATCGTCGTGCCGTGCCAAGTGGCGTCGCGTTCAGACATGAGGGTTCCACTTCACCTTTGCCGGCCTCCCATTGAGCGCCGGCGCGAAGTCCCCATGTGGGCGACGGGTTGCAGGAGGTCAAGCACCCGCCTCGGCGGCCCGGGCGTGGCGGTTCAGACCTCCGGCCGCTCCAAGAATTGCCACAGCGGCTCGAGCGACAGATGGACCGCGAGCGCAGCGTCCAGATGAGTGGGGTCGCCCGGGTCGAAGCGATTTTGGGTGGCGAGCATTAGGAATCCGCCGTTCGGGGTCTCTTCGACGATTGCCGTCGGCGGCGGCGCGATCTCGTGGCACCAGGGTGCGGCGACATAGGTCATCCAGCCGCCGTGGCAGCGCGCCTGCTCCATCATCGGCGGTTCGCCCAGCCAATGCTGGATCATCTCAAGCGGCCGGACGTTGCCGGTCATCGGCTCCCAGGCGTCGATGAGAGCGAGCAGGATCGGTTTCAGTGTCGCGGCTGAAAGCAGCGCTGTGTTCGCGGGCTCCGGTGGCTCGAACGCGATGCCGACATGGTTCACCATGTCGTTGCCCCAGTCGAGGCCGCTCCGGTCCGAGCCCGCCTGGATGATCAGGCTGGCGTGGTTCGGGCCCTGCTCACCGTTCCAGGCCGTAAGGTCGAAGCCTTGGTCGGCATCCGGTTCGTCGGCCGAGGTCGGCAGATGGCTCTCGGCAAGCCGGCGCGCCAGACTCGACGGCGCCAGCGGCAGCGGCACTGCCGCCTCAGCCGGCGTCGCACCGATCTCGAACCATCGCCGGACGCGTGCGTCGCAGCGCGCCAGGTTTTCCTGCATGCGCGCGAAGCGCCGGGCGATCGCACCGGCATCTTCCCGCCGTGCCGGCCAGGCAACGTCGAGCAGCACGGGCGCCCGCACCAGATCGGACAGCACTCGCGTCATCGGGCAGCCTCCGTCTCGTTTGAATCCCGGTCCAGGCCCACGTCGTCCAGGCCCACATCGGGCGGCCACGGCATCTCACTGAGCGGTGCCAAGCTCTCCTGGATCGCGTCGAAGGCCGCGAGATCGCGCGGATTCGAGGCGTCGAATCGATTTTCGCTCGCACTCAACAGCAAGCCGCCATCCGGGACGGGTTCGACGATTGCGCCGGGTGGCGGCTTGATCCGCCGCGCCAAGGCCGGCGCCAGATAGGTCAGCCAACCGGCTTCGACGCATGCGCTGCGGTCGACCGTCAAACCCGGCGGTCGGACGCGCCCGACCGCCGGTTGCCAGGCCTCGACCAACGCCAGAAGCATTTTTTTCAATAGTGCCGCCGAGACCTGGTCCTCCGCCGCACCGGATACGATGATATAGATCCGGTTCGGCAAGTCGCGACTGGCCGTCGCGGGCATGCCGATCGCAGCCGAAAACCGCAACGGCGGCGTGAATGCATTGTTATGAGCATGCACCTGAAATAGCTGCGGCGTAACGGGCTGCCCACGGCTGTCTCGCCATCGCCCCCGGTCGATCCGACGCGCCATCGGTGCCACCTGCGGCGGCATGGTCGAGAATGGAACGCTCACCTCGCGCCGGGTCCAACCACCCTCACACCAGCGATCGAGCCGCGCGTCGCATCGGCCGAAATTCTCGATCATCCGCACCATTCGCTCGGCGCACTGCGCGGCGCTTTCCGGCCGCCCCTGCCACTTGAGGAAAATCCACGTTTGCTCGGACGGCATTTCGAAAGCCATAATTCCTCGCCTTCAGTAACGGGGAGAAAATTGTCGTAGGTGGAGTATAGATCACGTCGATATTGGTCAGATTCAAGTCAGCAAAATGAGCTCTCATAAAATCGGCAACACGCTTTTCGGCAAAATGCCACTCGACGCGTCGCCCACCCGCGTTATCTAATTCGCGAATAGCGAGCTCGTCGAAATCCTTTACGGTGTCATCCCACCAAAAAAGATCCATCATAGCTTCGTATCCAGGCCCCTTTGCTTCCAGTAGAGCGCCGGTCACTGGATTGCAGCCGTCATATACTTGACCATTGAACCAAATGGCCAAACCGGGCGGTAGCCCTGTTATTTGCCACTGGTAGGCCTGGGCACGCGGGCTGGCGCCGTGGGGGTGATCTGGCCCCGGATCAGGGCAAACCTGCGGTTCATCGGTCGTGCTTACCGCACGAGCTTGCGTAACCGGGGGCGATTTGTCTGAAACGGCATCGATCCGGTCGATGTCGACCCGAAAGCCGCGACCGAGATCGCTGCCGATGACGGTCCCTTGGGGATCGCGGTACAGACCATCGCTACCGGCGCGGCCTTGGTAAAGCTGCGTGCGACTTCCGTCTGGCGCGGTTCTGTAGAGCGACAGGTGGCCTTCGTCATATCGGTAATCGACGTCAGGGCGACCGTCCAAGGTGCCTTGATAGGTATTCCAATTGCCGGATGGGTAGACGAGCCCCGCGAGCAGTCCGGCCGCGCTGCCCGCGACGCCCGCAAGTGCTGCCCGGGCGGCGGTGGCGATGGCCGATGCATCGATTGCGGCCTCCGCGAATCCCATGCCTTCCGCAGCCGTCGCGAGAGCGCCGCCAACGGTCCATTCGCCGTTGGGTTTCCGCGGCTCCTGATCGTCATAGCCACCCTTTAGCAGGCCACCCGCGGACGGCGGTTCCTGTGCTGCGAGCGGCAGCTGCAAACCCAACAGCTGCGCCCGCACCAGATTCCCGCCGTTGAGCGCGTCGGCGATGCGCGAGAGCTGCCGGGGATCTGCCCCCGCTTTCGCCATCCGCGGGACAAGCGCGAGTTCATTCTTGTCGAGTGCCCGATAGGCGCCGCCCGGCAGCCGGCGCACAAGTTCGCAATCCGGGCCGAACGCGACGCCTTCATGGTCGACAACGAGCCCTCTGCGAGCATCGTCGCGTGTGTGAAGTCGGCGCACCTGTTCTTGTGGATCAAACATTCGGTCTCGCTACCTCAGATGGTGGCGAGCAACCTACCTTGAAGCCGTGAAAAGAACAAACAAAGAACGAAACTTTTTCGCGCCATGCGACCGGCGAGTCGTCCAGCCGTCCATCTCCTCCCTCGCCCACCGCTGGGCAGCCCCGTTTCCAGCGGCCTTCCGCGCGAGAACGGAACTTGCTAGAAACCGGGAACAGCCAAGCGCTTTTGCAGATTTCGAGGGAGTGCGGCCCGGTGCGCCAGGCGACGGTCGAGCGGAATACCAAGGAGACCCGGATCAAGGCGACGGTGCGCCTGGACGGGACCGGCCAATACAAGGTTTCGACCGGTATCGGCTTCCTCGACCATATGCTGGAAAATTTCTCGCGCCATAGCCTGATCGACCTCGAACTCGAGGCGAAGGGCGACCTGCATATCGACTTCCATCACACGACCGAGGACAGCGGCATCACGATCGGCCAGGCCGTCAACCAGGCGCTGGGCGACCGGCGCGGCATCCGGCGCTATGCCGATGCGCTCATCCCGATGGACGAGACTTTGACGCGCGTGGCGCTCGACCTTTCCAACCGGCCCTATCTGATCTGGAAGGTCAATTTCACCCGCGACAAGCTCGGCGAGATGGATACCGAGCTGTTCAAGGAATGGTTTCAGGCCTTCGCCCAGGCGGCCGGCGTGACGCTGCACGTCGAGAACCTCTACGGCGAGAACAACCATCATATCGTCGAGAGCTGCTTCAAGGCGTTGGCCCGCGCGCTCCGCGCCGCCATCGAGATCGATCCGCGCCAGGCCGAAGCCGTGCCCTCGACCAAGGGCACGCTCGGCGGCACGCTCTAAGGCGGTCCTACCCATGCAGCGCTGCGTCATCATCGACTACGGCTCGGGCAACCTGCGCTCGGCCGCCAAGGCGTTCGAGCGGGCGGCCGCGGAGGCCGGGCTCGACATCGCGATCGAGGTCTCGGCCGATGCCGCGGCCTTGGCCCACGCCGACCGTATCGTGCTGCCGGGCGTCGGCGCCTTCGCCGACTGCCGGCGCGGCCTCGACGCCGTCGAGGGCTTGGTGGACGCCCTCCAGCAGCGCGTCATCCGCGATGCGGTGCCATTCATCGGCATCTGCGTCGGCATGCAGCTCGTGGCCGAGCGCGGGCTCGAGTTCCAGACGAGCCGCGGCCTCGGCTGGCTCGCCGGCGACGTGGTGGCGATCCCGCCGGCGCCGGGCCTCAAGATCCCGCACATGGGCTGGAACGATCTCCGCATCCTGGCCGACCATCCGGTGCTGGATGGTATCAAGACCGGCGATCACACCTATTTCGTCCACAGCTTCAAATTCGCCGCGGCGGCGTCCGACATCCTCGCGACGGTTGAATATGGCGGCCCGGTTGCCGCGGTGGTCGGACGGGACAATATGGTGGGAACGCAGTTCCACCCCGAGAAGAGCCAGGCTGTCGGCCTGAAGCTCATCGGCAATTTTCTGAAGTGGCGTCCCTGATGGCTGTCGCCCAGACTCATAAGCCCTCGATCTCGGTCGAGCGCCTCACCCGGTTCGACAAGACGGACCTGGCGGACCTTTGCGATGCAGCCGATGCCGCGATCGAGGCCGGCGGCGGCTTCGGCTGGGTCAAGCCGCCGCCGCGCCATGTCTTCGAATCCTACTGGAAGGGCGTGCTGCTGGTGCCGGAGCGGCACCTGTTCGTCGGCCGGCTCGACGGCACGATTGCGGCCTCGGCCCAGCTCGTGCGCCCGACCCGCAACAACGAGGCCCAGGCCTTCTCGGCCCAGCTGATGCACCATTTCGTCGCCCCCTGGGCGCGCGGTCATGGCTTGGCCAAGCTCGTGACACTCGCGGTCGAGCAGGCGGCGCGCGACCATGGCGTCAGCATGGTCAACCTCGACATCCGCGAGACGCAGATCGCCGCGATCCAGCTCTACGAGGGGCTGGGCTACACCCGCTGGGGCGTGCATCCGCACTATGCCAAGGTAGAAGGCCGGATGATCCGCGGCTTCTACTATTACAAGTTCCTGGACCCGGCGGCCGAGGCAGACACCTTGAGCGAAGCCGCCCTGACCAACCCTGGAGAAGCGCCGTGATTCTGTACCCGGCGATCGATTTGAAGGATGGGCGCTGCGTCCGGCTGCTGCGCGGCGACATGGCCGCGGCGACGGTGTTCGCGGCGGCGCCGGCCGACCAGGCGCGCCAGTTCGCCGATGCCGGCTTCGAATGGCTGCATCTGGTCGACCTGAACGGCGCCTTCGCCGGGCGTCCCGTCAATGGCGACGCGGTCGAGGCGATCCTGGCCGCGGTCTCCCTGCCGGTGCAGCTGGGCGGCGGCATCCGCGATCTCTCGACCATCGACTTCTGGCTCGACCGCGGTGTCAGGCGGGTGATCCTCGGCACGGCGGCTGTCACCGACCCGGACCTGGTCCGCACGGCCTGCCAGCGCCATCCGGGCTGCATCGTCGTCGGCATCGACGCGCGCGACGGCATGGTCGCGGTCGAGGGTTGGGCGCGGACGTCGGAGGTGCGCGCCCTCGACCTGGCGCTCCGCTTCGAGGACGCGGGCGTCGCAGCCATCGTCTATACCGACATCGACCGCGACGGCGCCTTGGGCGGCGTCAATGTCGAGGCGACGGCCGATCTCGCCTTCGCGCTCACCACGCCGGTGATCGCGTCCGGCGGCGTCGCCTCGCTCGCCGACCTGCGCAGCCTCAAGGCGGTCGAGAAGACCGGCGTCGAGGGCGTCATCTGCGGCCGCGCGCTCTATGACGGCCGGCTCGACCCGGCGGCGGCCTTGAAGCTGTTGGCGGAGCCCGTCTGATGCTGAAGATGCGGGTCATCCCCTGCCTCGACGTCAAGGACGGGCGGGTCGTCAAGGGCGTCAACTTCGTCGACCTGCGCGATGCCGGCGACCCGGTCGAGCAGGCGCGGATCTATGACGCGGCCGGCGCCGACGAGTTGTGCTTCCTCGACATCACGGCGAGCGCCGAGGAACGCGACACGCTCTACGACGTGGTCCGGCGCACGGCCGAGCAATGTTTCATGCCGCTCACCGTCGGCGGCGGCGTGCGCAAGGTCGAGGATATCCGCAAGCTGCTCCTGGCTGGCGCCGACAAGGTGTCGATCAACACGGCGGCGGTGGCGCGGCCGGAATTCGTGCGCGAGGCGGCCGAGAAGTTCGGCGCGCAATGCATCGTCGTCGCGGTCGACGCCAAGGCGACCGGGCCCGGCCAATGGGGCGTCTTCACCCATGGCGGCCGGCGCGAGACGGGGCTCGACGCGATCGAATGGGCGCGCCGCATGGCCGATTACGGCGCCGGCGAGATCCTGCTGACCTCCATGGATCGGGACGGCACCAAGTCTGGCTTCGACCTGGCCTTGACTCGCGCGGTCGCCGACGCGGTCACGGTGCCGGTCATCGCGTCCGGCGGCGTCGGCTCGCTCGACGACCTGGTCGACGGCATCCGCGAGGGCCATGCGACGGCGGTGCTCGCCGCCTCGATCTTCCATTTCGGCACGCACACGATCGCCGAAGCCAAGGCGCGGCTCGCCGAAAGCGGGATCGCGGTGCGCTGATGAGGGGGCGCTGATGGGGCCGCTCGACAAGCTCTACGCCAAGGTCCAGGCCTCGCGCGGCGGCGATCCGACCCAATCCTATACCGCGAAGCTGTTTGAGCGCGGCCGGCCCAAGATTGCGCAGAAACTGGGCGAAGAGGCGGTCGAGGCCGTGATCGAGCTGATGCGCGGCGACAAGCAGGCACTCGTCGGCGAGAGCGCCGACCTGCTTTATCACCTGATGGTCTGCTGGGCCGAGGCCGGCATCACGCCGGACGAGGTCTGGGCCGAGCTCGCCCGGCGCGAAGGGGTGAGCGGCCTCGCGGAAAAGGCCTCGCGCCCGCCTTCCTGACGAAGCCCGCCTGAGACGATCTTAATAGCAAAAGGATCTTTGCCTTGTCCTATGATCCGTCGAACGTGTTTGCCCGCATCCTGCGCGGCGAGATCCCGTGCAAGAAGGTGTATGAGGACGCCCATGTGCTGGCGTTCCACGACATCAATCCGCAGACGCCGACCCATATCCTGGTGATCCCCAAGGGCGCCTATGTGTCGTTCGACGATTTCTCGGCCAAGGCCTCGGCCGAGGAGATCGCCGCCTTCGTGCGGGCCGCGGGCCAGATCGCGCGCGACGCCGGGCTCGACCAGCCCGGCTATCGCGTGCTCTCGAACATGGGCCGTGACGGGCACCAGGAGGTGCCGCATTTCCACCTGCATATCTTCGGCGGCCGACCCCTGGGCCGCATGGTCCCCAAGGCCGAGTAGCTACTCGTAGCGCAGCGCCAGCACCGGCCGGCGCCGTGCCACCTGCAGCGCGTGATAGAGCGTGGTGCCGCTGGCGATCGCGAGCGCCACCGCGGCTGAGCCCAGGAACACGAGCGGGTTCAGGCTGATCCGATAGGCGAAACCGTCGAGCCAACGGGTCATGACGAGATAGGCGAGCGGCCAGGCAATCGCGTTCGCCAGCAGCACCGGCTTGGCGAACTCCCAGATCAACAGCTTCAGGATGTCCGTGGTCGAGGCACCCATGGCCTTGCGGATGCCGATCTCCTTGGTGCGCCGCTCGGCGGTGAAGGCGGCGAGGCCGAAGAGCCCAAGGCAGGCGATCAGCACGGCGACGAGCGCGAAGCCGGCGAAGACCTGACCCTGGCGCGTCACGTCGCGATAGAGCTTCTCGATCCGGTCGTCGACGAATTGGCGCTGGATCGGCCGGGTCGTGACCATCTCCTGCCAGATCCGGTCGATCGCGGCCAGGGTCTCGGGCACGCGATCGCCGGTCAGCTTGATGTTGAGATAGTTGGACCAGTCGGGCTCGACCAGGAACACGCTCGGCCGGATCGGCGCCCGGATCGTCGAGAGCGGGAAGTCCGGCACGACGCCGACAATGCGGCGCGGCTGGGATCCGTTGTTGCCCTCGATATCCATGGCCAACTCCTGGCCGATCGCCTTCTCAGGCGAGGCGAAGCCGAACAGCTTGACCGCGGACATATTGAGGACGGCCGTGCCTTCGACCCCGGCTTGCTCGGGCGTCGCATCGTCGCCATGGTCGCGGCCGAAGCTGCGGCCGGTGATCGGCTTGATGCCGTAGAGCTCGAAGAAGCCGAAGCCCTGCGTCACGCGTCCGGCGATGATCGCCCGTCCGGCCGGATCGCCATTCAGGTGCCAGGTGGTAGACGACATGGAATGGGCATCCGGGATGACCCAGGAGTCAGCGACTGCCTTGACCCCCGGCAGTGCGGCGAACCGGTCGCGCATGCGCCCGACCGTCGCCTGGTCATGGGAGAAGAGCCCGTCGGGGCTCGCCCGGCCGGGAATCCCGTCCAGCGACACGGCGACGATCAGGTTCTTGTCGAAATGGAGGCTGTCGCTGGTCGCGAATTCCGTCTGGCGATAGATGATGGCCGTCGCGATCAGGAGCGTGATCGAGATGGCGTATTGCAGCACGACCAAGACCTGACGCAGCGTGCCGGAACCCTGGGCGGCCGCGGCCCCTTTGAGCACGGTGGCTGGGCGGAAGCTCGACAGCACGAGCGCCGGGTAGAAGCCGGCGATGAGGCCGATCGCGATTGCCAGCAGCGGCAGGCCCACGAACAGCAGCGGGTCGCGCCAATACGCGAAGGTGATGGTGCGGTCGAGGAAGCCGTTAAAGCCCGGCAGCGCCAGCTCGACCAGGGCCGCAGCCAGGACGAGGGCGGCCAGCGCGTAGGCCACCGATTCCCCCATGAACTGGCCGATCAACTGGCGGCGCGTGGCGCCGGCCGCCTTGCGCACGCCGACCTCGAGCGCCCGGCGCGTGGCGCGTGCCGTCACCAGATTGACGAAATTGATGCCGGCGACGACCAGCACCAGCACGCCCGTAGCCGAGATGGCATAGACGGTGGCGAGATCGCTCGAGTTGTTGTAGTCGCCAAGCTCGCGGCCGTGCAGGTGGATGGACGCGATCGGCTCCAGGAAGCCGCTGCGCGGCGGCGCTCCGGACTGGTCCTGGGGATAATGGGCATCAATGAAGGCCGGCAGCCGCGCGTCGACCGTGGCAATCGACGCCCCGGGCTTCAGGCGGACGTAAATGTTGCTGTCGGTATTGTATTCGCCGGGCAGCGGCGGCGGCAGCTTGTCGGCCTTGGCGAGCGTGCTCACCGGCACGAGGCTCGACAGGAAGGCCTGAAGACCGTGAAGCTGGGTGTTGGACGGCAGGTCCTCGAACACGGCGCCGACCCTGACCGTGATCGAGTGGTCGAGCTCCAAGGTCTGGCCCAGGCAATCCTCGGTGCCGAAATACTTGAGCGCCATCGCGCGCGACAACGCGATCGAATCCGGCGTGGCGAGCGCGGTGTCAGGCGTGCCCTTGATCAGCTTGAAGCCCAGTACCTTGAAGAAGTTGGGGTCGGCCGACTGCATGGACTCGGTCGCTTCGATCTGGTCATGACGGACGCCGTACGTGCCGCCCATGACGCGCGTCACTTCGGCCAATTCCGGAAAACTCTCGCGCAGCAATGCTGCCAGCCCATGCGGCGTGCTGGCGAAGGTCATGGTCCGTCCATCCGTGTCGGTATCGACCGACTGCATGCGATAGACCTGCTCGTAGTCCGGCAGGAAGCGCTCGAACGTCACCTCGTCGCGCACATAGAGCCCGATCAGGATTGCGGTCGCGAGGCCCAGGGCCAGGCCGAACAGGTTGATCGCCGCATGCAGCTTGTTGCGGACCAGGTTGCCGAGGGCGGCCGAGAGATAATTGCCGAACATGGGGCCTCTCTGTGAGTCAGGCGGCTCTTGGGGGTCAGGCGGCGAGCAGTGTCGCGGCGACGATCTGGCCGTCGAGCATATGGACCTGGCGCTGGGCGTAGGCCGCGTGCGACGGCGAGTGGGTGACCATGACGACGGTCGTGCCGGCGGTGGCGACCTCGGTCAAGAGGCCCATGACCTGGTCGCCGTTCGCCGTGTCGAGATTGCCGGTCGGCTCGTCGGCCAGGATCAGCCTGGGCCGGCCGACGAGTGCGCGGGCGACGGCGACGCGCTGCTGCTGGCCGCCCGAGAGCTGTTTCGGCCGGTGGCTCGCCCGGTGCGCGACATTGACCCGCTCGAGCGCCTCGGCCACGCGCCGCTTGCGTTCGGCCGGTGCCACACCCTGATAGAGCAAGGCCAGCTCGACATTCTCGGCGACCGAGAGATCGTCGATCAGGTTGAAGCTCTGGAACACGAAGCCGATCGTCTGGCGCCGGAGCAGGGTCAGCTTGCGCTCGGGCCAGCGCGAGACCTCCTGATCGAGGAACCAGAATTCACCGCCTGATGGGCTGTCGAGCAGGCCCAGGATGTTGAGCAGGGTCGACTTGCCGCAGCCCGACGGGCCCATGATGGCCAGGAACTCGCCTTGACCGATCTCGAGCGAGATCTCCCGGAGCGCCAGCGTCTCAATCTCGTCGGCGAGATAGGTCTTCGACAGTTGCGCGAGCTTCAGCATGGGCGATGGTCCTTGCGGGCGGAAGGGGCGGGAAAGGCGCGTCAGCGCGTGATGCGGATCTGGTCGATCCGGTCGAGATCGGCATAGTCGGACAGGATGATCTTGTCGCCGGGCTTGAGCCCACCCAGCACCTCGATCTCGGTGCCGTTGCGCCGGCCGGTGCTGATTGGCCGGCGTTGGGCCGTGGTCCCGTCGGCGTCGAGCACGAAGGCCCAGCGGCCGCCGGTCGTCTCCATGAATGGGCCGATCGGCAGGACCAGCGCCGGCTGGTCGTCGCCCAGCTGCAGGCTGCCCTGCAACGCCTCGCCCGGCCGGAGGTCCTGCGGCGCGGCGCCCTCGGCAAAACCCAGCCAGATCTCGAACCGGCCGTTCTTCACCTGTGGGAACACCTTGGTGATGGTGAGCGGGATCTTGCGGCCGTTGCGGGTGAGTGAGACCGCCTGGCCGGCATGGACGCGCGACAGATAGAACTCGTCGACCTCGGCCACGACCTTGAAGCCGGTCGGCCGGTCGATCCGGCCCAGGCGCTCGCCGCGCGCCTTCTGCTCGCCCAGCCGGACGTCGAGCGCCGTCAGCTGGCCTGCGACCGGCGCGCGCACGGTGAGCCCGTCCAGGAGCTTCTTCGCGATCGCCAGGTTGTCCGCGAGATGGGCCGCGATCTCGGTCGCCTGGCCCGCGACCTCGCCATAAAGCGCCGCGTCGCGTTTCTGGCCGTCGAGCGCCACGTCGCGGAGCCGCTTCTGGTAGTCGAGCTGGTCGGTCAGGTTGTCGAACGTCTCCTGCGCGGTGAAGCCGTGGGCGGTGAGCGGCGACTGGCGGCGGATCTGGCGCGAGAGGTTGGTGATGTTGTACTCGGCGTCGGCGACCGCATGAGCGTCGCTCGTGCGCGCTTGCTCGAACTGCAGCTGCACGTTCCGCTGGTTGTTGATCTGCTCGATGATCTGCGTCTCGCGCGCGATCGTCTCGAGCTGCAGGTCGGTGTTGCTGAGCCGCACGAGTGGCTGGCCGGCCGTCACGGTCTCGCCGGCCTCGACCAGGATCTCCTCCACGCGGCCCGCCTCCGTCGTGTCGAGCACGACCGAATCGAGCGCCGCCACCTCGCCGCGCACCGGGATCGCGTCATGGAACACACCCTGGGTCACGGTGCCGATCGTGAGCTTCTCGCGATCGAGCCGGAGGCTGCGCGTGCCCTGACCCAGCAGAAATACGGCGCCGCCGCCTGCCAGCAGCAGGACGACGGTGCCCGCCAGGAGCCGGTTGCTGGGCCAGCGGCGGTGCGGCCGCCGGCGGTCCATCCCGGAGACGACATCGGCGGCGGCAAGGGGCGTATCGGCATGTTTCATGCGAGGGTGAGCAGCAAGGCTCACGCCAAAAGGTAGAATCTTTGAATCTCAATGACTTGATCGTTTGACGCTATGGCAGGGTTGTGCGAATACGGACAGAGAGTGTACGGAATCGGACATGTCGGACACGAACGCCCTTAATAACGCCCTTAATGACGCCCGCATCCTCGTCATCGACGACGACCCGGACATCCTGACCGCGGCGCGGCTGGTGCTCCGGCGCCATGTCGGCACGATCGACATCGCGCGGGCGGCCGAGGGCCTGGCCGACCGGCTCAAGACCGAGCGCTGGGACGTGGTGCTGCTCGACATGAACCTGACCCAGGGCAAGACCGACGGCGCCGACGGCTTCGCCTGGCTCGAGCGCTTGCGGGCGGCGGACCCGGCCGCGTCGGTCGTGCTGATGACCGCGTTCGGCGGGGTCGCGGTCGCGGTCGAGGCGATGAAGCGCGGCGCCAGCGATTTCGTGCTGAAGCCCTGGGCGAACGAGCGGCTGGTCGCGACCGTCATGGCCGGCGTCAGCCTCGCCCGCTCGCGGCGCGAGGCCGACGACCTCCGGCTGCGGCACCAGGCGCTGTCGGCGACGCCGGCGGTCGACGGCGCCACCATCGTCGGAGCGGCACCCGCGATGCGGCGCGTGTTCGAGGTGATCGGCCGCGCGGCACCGACCAACGCCAACGTGCTGGTGCTGGGCGAAAGCGGCACGGGCAAGGAGCTGGTGGCGCGCGAGATCCATCGGCTGTCGGCGCGCGCCAATGGCCCGTTCGTCTCGATCGACTTGGGCGCCGTGTCGGAGAACCTGTTCGAGAGCGAACTGTTCGGCCACCGGAAGGGCGCCTTCACCGACGCGCGTGACGACCGGCCCGGCCGCATCGTGGCGGCGAGCGGCGGCACCCTGTTCCTGGACGAGATCGGCAACCTGCCGCTCTATCTGCAGCGCAAGCTCCTGACCGTGCTCGAGCGGCAGGAGGTGGTGCCGGTCGGCGGCGACCGGCCGGTCTCGGTCGACATCCGCGTCGTGTCCGCGACCAACGTGCCGACGGCCGAGCTGCAGCGCGAGCAGGTGTTCAGGCAGGACCTGCTCTATCGCATCAATACGGTCGAGCTGACCCTGTCGCCGCTGCGCGACCGGCGCGAGGACATTGCGGCGCTGGCCGAGCATTTCATCGCGATCTATGCGCGCAAATACAATGTCGCGCGCCGGCGGCTCTCGGGCGAGGCGCTGGCGCTGCTCGAATCCTATCGCTGGCCCGGCAACGTGCGCGAGCTGAAGCACGCGATCGAGCGGGCGACCATCCTCGCTGCCGGCGACCGGTTCGAGCCTGGTGATTTCCCGGCGGTGACGGTGCCCACGGCCGGCGCCGCGGCCAGCCCGGCGGCTGCCGCGAGCCCGGGCGAGGCGGAGCCCTATGACCTGGACGCGATCGAGCGGCGCACCATCGCCCGAGCACTCGCCGACCATACCGGCAACATCAGCCGCGCCGCCTCGGCGCTCGGCCTGACGCGCGCGGCGCTCTATCGCCGGATGGAGAAGCATGGGCTTTAGCCGCTACCCGCTGGGATTGGCGCTGCGCGTCGGCGGCGTCGCCGGGGCAGCGGCGCTCTTGGGCCTGCTGCTGGTTACGACGGAGTTCTATGCCACCGCCTTCATCGTCGCCGTGCTGCTGGCGGCGGCGCTGGCCGAGCTCACGCGCCATGCCAATGCCATCGGGCGCGACCTGACCCAGGTGACGGAGGCGATCGCGGCCGGCGAGCTCATGCCCGTGCTGCCGCGCCGGCTCGGCCCCCTGGGCGCCCGGCTCGGCCGCGCGATCGACAAGCTGGGTGAGCGCAATGCGGCGCGCGAGACGGCGATTGCGCGACTGAATGCCGAGGTCGAGCACGCGCCGGTGCCGCTCTTGTCCCTGGCCGAGGATGGCCGCATCACGCTCTTGAACCGCGCTGCGCGCCGCTTCTTCGACGGGGTCGATCTCGCCCGGCTCGACCAGGCCGAGGCGCTGTCGCACGATTTCGCCGCGGCGCTGGCGGCCCCGCCGGGCCGGCGCATGGTGCAGGTGCCGCTGCCGGGTGGCGTGGCACGCGTGCTGGTCGCGACGTCGCAGACCATCGCCGGCGGCCGGGCCCAGGCGATCGCCTCCCTGCTCAGCATCGAGGGCGAGCTTGCCCAGAGCGAGCTCAGGGCCTGGTCAGACCTCGTGCGCGTGCTGGCGCACGAGATGATGAACTCGCTGACGCCGGTCGCCTCGCTCGCCGGCACGGCCGAGGCGCTCGTCGCCGAACTCAGGGAGACGCTGCCCGATGCCGAGCCGCCGGCGCTCGATGAGCTGGCGGAGGCGATGGCGGCGATCGCCCGGCGCAGCGCCGGCCTGATGCGCTTCGTCGACGGCTACCGCCGCTTCGCCGAGCCGCCGGAGCCGGTGCGCCGCACCGTGCCGCTCACCGAGGCGTTCGGCCGGGTGCGGGCACTGATGCAGGCATCGCCGGCCGGCGCCGGTGTCGCCTTTGAGGTCGCGGTCGAGCCGCCGGGCCTCTCGGTCGAGGCCGACCCGGACCTCATCGACCAGGCGCTCATCAATCTGGTCAAGAACGCGTTCGAGGCGGTCGCCGGCTGCCCGGCGCCGCGCGTGACGCTGGCGGCGGCGCTCGATGGGCGCGGCCGGGTCGCGGTCACGGTCGAGGATAACGGGCCGGGCCTGCCGCCGGGCGCGGCGGAACAGATCTTCGTGCCGTTCTTCACGACCAAGCCGGCGGGCTCCGGCATCGGCTTGAGCCTGGTGCGCCAGATCATGGTCGCCCATGGCGGCTCGGTCGAGCCGGTCCCCCGTGGCCCGAGCACAACATGTGGCACAAGCACGACATGTGGCATGGGCGCCACATTCCGCCTGACGTTTTGATCACACCCGCAAATTTTCCGCCTTTGGTCTTGCGTAGATGCATCCGAGATCGGATATATCGCTTCCACGGAACGATATGAAGGAGAGCCGTCATGCTGCGTCTCTGGCGCAAGACCGCTGATGGCACGGACCAACAGGCCCTGCCGCCGGTGGTCGAGGTGCGGCACCTCTCGCCCCACCTGCTACGAGATCTGAACCTGCGGGAAGTCGAAGACTTTTTGTCGCTCGAATCCATCCGAGATCGGAAACTTCCCCAGAACAGGTTATTTTAAGGCTTGCACCCGTTCCTCGAACGGGTGCATAGTCCGCCGCGTTTCAACCCCCTCACCACGCAGGAGGACCGCAATGTCGACCATTTACGTGTGCCCACTCACCCGAGTTGGGGTCTTGGTCAACGGCGGCAACCTCCATGGGTTCGCCATGACGGCACCCTGGAAGCGTGGGACGAAGCCGAAAGCAATCGGACAACAAGGGGTTGGAAATGACTGTATTGATCAAGCTTGGTACGTGCCGTCAGCTCTACATTGAGCGAGACCGGTGGTCGACGCCGCAGCAATGGCTGGAATGGCACGTCCAGGAGCGGGAGATCCTGATATGGATCGGTCGTTGGCACCTTATCTATACGCCGGGTCGGTGGCACTCGGCGTCAAGGTCGCTTCCTGATGGTCGGGTCGCCTAAGCCGGACGAGATCACCCTGGTGGTCCGCGTCCTGGAAGAATTCCGGCGGCTCGACCCCGACCTGCCGATCCAATACGCACTGTCGTTCCTGACGATCGCCCAGCGCGAAGGCATGTCGATGGGCGAATTGGCCCAGCACCTCGGCATCGCGCAATCCTCCGCGTCGCGCAATATCGCAGCCCTCTCCAAATGGCATTCCTTCGGCAAGGCCGGTCATGACCTGGTCGAAGCGCACGAAGACCCCCGTGAGCGGCGCCGCAAGCTGGTGAAGCTCACGCCCAAGGGCCAGCGGCTGGTCGAGATCCTCCAGGCCATCATGGGCGGCGACCTGCTCGCCAGCATGCCGGCACCCCAGCCCTCCGCCCCCGAGGCGGAGCCGCCGATGGCCCATCCTGTAGCGGTCGGGGCCCGGCGCCGCGGCGCGCTCAGCCCCGCCGCGACCTGAACGTTCTTCCTTCTCGATTTGCGCGGAAAAGGACGCTAGCCTGACGGCGCTAAGATCAAGCGCTGGCGCCTCGGCCTGAGCGCGTTCCAGGGAGCCGTCCGGACATGCCGCGGCGCAAGGCCAGCAAGCCCGCCAAATCGACCAAACCCGCGCGCCCCTATCACCACGGCGACCTGCGCACGGCGCTTATCGCGGCCGCCCTCGACCGGCTCGACCAGGATGGCGCCGCCGACCTGTCGCTGCGCGCCGTCGCCAAGGCGGTCGGCGTATCCGAGGCCGCCCCCTACCATCATTTCGCCGACAAGGAGGAACTCGAACGCGCGCTCGCGGCCGAGGGCTTCGGGCGCCTGACCGATCGCCTCACCGGCGCGCTCATGGCGTCGGCCCCGGGCGAGGACCTGCATCGCCTGGCGGAGGCCTATGTGGGCTTCGCGCTTGAGGCGCGCGGCCTCTTCCGCCTGATGGTCCGCCTGCCGATCGACCGGGCGAAACACGCCGACCTCGCGAGCCTCGTTGACGGCGCCTTGGCGCCGCTCGCCGCCTCCGTCGCCCGGCGCATGCGCCCCTGGGGCGCCGACGCCGACATCGTGGGCTTCGCGGCCTTGACCCTCTGGACCCAGCTGCACGGCCTCGCCGAGATCCTGCTCACCCGCGCCGCCGACCAGGACCCGGCCCGCTATGGGCCGAGACTTGTGCGGCTTATGGAATTCTTCGAGGATGGGCTGGAAGCGGCGACCCGCGGGCAGGTGGCGCGGGCGGGGTGATGGGGACGGTTGGTGAGTTTGCTACATAATTCCGGGTCGTTCGGCTAGACGACGCGTAAAGGAGCCGACCGCACCGCGTTCTCGACTCTCCGAGACGTTAAGCGCCCGCTGACGACCGACGAGCTAACGCCGCGCGTCGTAGCCGAGTGCGACCTGAATACAGCAGGCAAACGCCTACTCAAGACTGTGACCAAACGCGTACACGCTTGCCTACGACACTACCGAAACAAGCGTGTGTTGCAATCGGCGCAAGGACCAGAAAACCGGATGCTGTGGAAGTTGATGAATTAACGAACCAGCATGGTTGCAATGCGCTTGTACTGACCGCGCGTTGTATCCTCTGGCACAACGTTGTAGCGCTGTCCGGTCATCAGGCCAAAAGAGGCCATCTTGGATGCGAAAGCCTCATGCTCACGCACTTGGCTTTCCATGGCCTCCAAGCGAGCACTGTCAGACAGGATCTGCTCCAAATCTTTGGTAGCGCTCATATTTCTACTCCTATACCAGCGGTATATGCGGGCTATGGAGCACGAAACCCACTCCCTGCCTATCCATATAGTCAGTAATCAGCTCGCTGTAAACCCTGATCAACGTTCTTAGTGAAATATCTTTTGTGTAATCGTCAATCTCAAGCCGCAAAATCGACTGCAAGGTTCCAATTCCTATAAATCTACCGTGCGAATGCCAAATCTTGTTACTGCCGAGCTTGTCAGCTATTTCTTTGGCGCGCTGTTCTTTTTCGAGTTGAGTAACGGGTTGTCCCTTCTTTGTCGGATCTGTCCTATGATTCGTCCAGTTTTGGAATTTATATGCCACCAACCATTTCTTCAGTAGTTCGACAGATAAATCTCTTGCCTGCTCATAAGATCTTAACAAGGCTAGATTCTGATCTTTGAGGATGGCAAACTCTGCTGGTGTAATCGTTCCATCTTTAGACTTTCCGATAAGTTCTTCCACTTTGTCGAGGAATCCAAGGGCCGGTATGTATTGTTCAGATCCGTTACTTCCTGTCACAATTACTTGAGGATCTATTGGACCTAGAGAAGATGAATAGTCCATGAAGATCTTATCGCCAGCCATGCATAAAATAGTCCCCGCCGACATCGCCATGTCCGGTACGACGAAATAAACGGTCTTGTAGTGATATCTAATAATTTCTACCATTTTTTCGACGGCTTGCGCGCTACCGCCAAGTGTATTAAGCATAATTACGAGAGTATCTTTTCTACGTCGGTGAGACGCTAGCTCCTCAATAAAATCTCTAATTGATTTTATGAATGCTGGATGTATAGTTCCCATATAAAACATTACATTGGCGGAAAACTTCTTTTCTAATCTCTTCGCGGCTTCGTCAATTTTTCGGACGATGACGTCATCCAATTTGCTATCCGGCATGTTCTTCATCTCCCTAGAGCGTTTACGCTCAGGGGAAAGAAATTACACAATTCAGGGTCGAGTGAAAAGGCGCTATTCGCCCGAGGTGTGTGTGCTACCTAATGCCGTGAAACTCCGTCGGCTCGGCGAGGAACGCGCGGGCGAGATATCGCCCTGAAACCCCGTCCCTACGCCGCCGTCAGCCGCTGGCAATAGCTGAACACCGCCGCATCCGCTTGGGCGATCGCCTCGGCCGGGGCCTCGCCGCTGCCGAGCGCGGCCAGGAGGGTGCCGAGGGCGCGGCCGGCTTCGTCGCAGCTGGCGCGCCGGGCGGCGTCGTCGGCGAGGCTCGGGAAGGTGCCGAGCCAGCTGGTGAAACTCTTGAGCAGGGGCAGCTCGTCCGGGTCGTCGATGCGGGTCGAAAGCTCGCGGGCCAGCGCCGGCAGGCGGGCGAGGTCGCGCCGGGCGGCGCCGGCGCCGAGGCTGCCGGCCGCGGCGGCGAGCCGGACCAGGAACAGCGCCTGGAACGCGATGCGCAGCGTCCGCTGCCGCTCGATGAGCGCCCAAGCTTCGGACTCGGCGGTCATCAGGCTCACGGGATCGAGGTTCCTGATCTTGGCGGCGAGCCGGTTCGGCACGTCGATCTGCTCGATCGCCTGGCCCGACCGCTGGCCGGTGCGGCGTTCCGGCCCGACATAGTCTACCGTCACGACGAACGGCCGGCGCCGGGCGACGAGTGCCGCGACCGGGTCCATGATCTGCTTCAGCGAATAGGGCTTGAGGACCACCGCGTCGGCGCCGGCGTCGACCGCGGCGCGCACGGTCGCGGCAAGCGAGCTGCCGCAGGTGATGATCGCCGGCACGAACGGGTTGCCGGGGATCGTGCCGTTGCGCAGGCTGCGCAGCATCTGGGCCGCCGCTTCGTCGCCGTCGTCGATGTTCGCAATGATCAGATCGAAGTCCGCAAGGGCCGCGAGGTCGAGCGGCTCGGTCTTGACCGCGTTCCATTCCTCGATGTCGGTGATCTCAAGCGTGCCGAGCGCGCTTCGGAGCACGCTGCGCCCCATGGCCTGCTCGATCAGCAGCACCTTCACCGCCTTGAATCCGTCGCTCTGTCTCACCGGGCTCGCCTCGATTCGTCGGGTCGCGGGGCTGTCGGCGGTCGCCACGGGGATATGCGGCGGAAAACCTCCGGTAGCATCGACCCGGGACAGTGACGCGCGGACATTGACGACAAGTTACTAAACGGTCATCGCGGCGTCATATAAGCGACGATGCGTGAAAAACGCGGAAAAGACAACCGGAGGCGGTGCGGCTCAGGCGCGGCTGAAGCTCAATCGACGGTAGCTGAGCGCCTCCGCAACGTGGGCCCGGCGCACGCCGGCGCTGCTGTCGAGGTCGGCCAAGGTGCGGGCGACGCGCAGCACCCGGTGGTAGGCGCGGGCCGAGAGCTTGAGGCGCTCCGCCGCGTCGACCAGCAGGCGCTTGCCGTCCGGATCCGGGTCGGCGATCTCGAGCAGCAGCGCGCCGTCGGCCTCCGCATTGGTGCGGACGCGCCGCTCGGCCGGAAGAGGGGCGAAGCGCTCGGTCTGGCGGGCCCGGGCGCGCGCCACGCGCTTTGCCACCGTGGCGCTGTCCTCGGCCGGCGGCGGCAGGGCCAGGTCGACCGCGCGCACGGCCGGCACCTCGACATGCAGGTCGATGCGGTCGAACAGCGGGCCCGAGATCTTGCTCTGGTAGTCCTGGGCGCAGCGCGGCGCCCGGGCACAGGCCTGGGCCGGGTCGTCCAGATGGCCGCAGCGGCACGGGTTCATCGCCGCGACCAACTGGACTCGCGCCGGATAGGTGACATGCGCATTGGCGCGCGCGACCACGGCCCGGCCGCTTTCGAGCGGCTGGCGCAGCGATTCGAGCGTCGCGCGGGCAAATTCGGGCAGTTCGTCGAGGAACAGCACGCCCAGATGCGCGAGCGAGATCTCGCCGGGCTTGGCGCGCGATCCCCCGCCGACCAGCGCCGGCAGCGAGGCCGAATGATGCGGGTCGCGAAATGGCCGCTGGCGCATCAGCGCGCCGTCGCCCAAGAGGCCGGCGACCGAATGGATCATGCTGACCTCGAGCGCCTCGGCCGGGTCGAGCGGCGGCAGCAGGCCGGGCAGCCGCGCCGCCAGCATCGACTTGCCGGAGCCAGGCGGGCCCAGCATCAAGAGATTGTGCCCACCGGCCGCGGCCAGCTCCAGCGCGCGCTTCGCCGTCTCCTGGCCCTTGATGTCCTTGAGGTCGGGCGGCGCCGGCCCGTCCGCGGCGAGCCGCGGGCTGGGCGGTGTCAGCACTTGGGCGCCCTTGAAATGGTTGATAAGCGCCAAGAGGTTCGCCGGCGCCAGGATCTCGATGCCGCCGGCCCAGGCTGCCTCGCTGCCGCACGCGGCCGGGCATATCAGGCCCCGCTCCTGCCCCGCGGCGCCCATCGCCGCCGGCAGCGCGCCGGCGACGGCGGTCAAGGAGCCGTCGAGCGCCAGTTCGCCCAGCGTGACATAGCCGTCGAGCTCGTCCGCCGGCAGCACGCCCATGGTAACGAGCAGGCCGGCGGCAATGGCCAAGTCGAAGTGCGAGCCTTCCTTTTGCACGTCGGCCGGCGACAGGTTGACGATGATGCGCTTCGGCGGCAATGCCAGCCCGATCGCATTCAGCGCCGCCCGCACCCGCTCGCGCGATTCGGCAACCGCCTTGTCCGGCAGGCCCACCACCACGAACGCCGGCAGCCCCGGCGCCATCTGCACCTGGACCTCGATCGGCAGCACCTCGATGCCCTGGAACGCCACCGTGTGAATGCGCGCGACCATGCCTTGAGCGAACGTCCTTGCGGCTAAACCTGCGGGCGAGCGTACAGGCCTGCCAGCAGGATCGCCAGAGCGGCTTTGCGGCTTGCGCGCTATTGGCCTGCCGTCATGTCGGTCCGGCCCACCGATTGGCAATGCCCGGCGCACGGTCAAGTGGTACGCTGCCGGTGTCACCGACGGAGGGTGCGATGGCCGGAAGTCGCGAGTATCTCTTGGCCAGCGGCGGCGCTGAGCTTGAGCGGCTGCGCCTGCAGGCGCGTGTGTGGCAGCCTGAGGCCGAGGCGTGGCTTGACCGGATCGGTATCCAGCCGGGCTGGCGTTGCCTCGATGTCGGCTGTGGTCCCTTGGGTATCCTCGGGTCGCTCGCGCACCGGGTCGGCCCGCGCGGTACGGTCGTCGGCCTCGACCAGGACGCGGTACAGCTGGCCGCGGCGCGCGCCCATGTGGCCGAGAGCGGGTTCGCCAATGTCGAGATCGTCGAGGCGGACGCCTATGCCTCGGCCCTGCCCGACAATTCCTTCGATTTCGTCCATGTGCGCTTCGTCTTCGCGCCCGTAGGCCGCGACGATGCGCTGCTGGCCGAGCTGCTGCGGCTTGCGAAGCCCGGCGGCATCATCGGCATCGAGGAGCCCGACACCTCGTCCTGGTCGCTCTATCCACCACATCCGGCGTGGGAGGCGCTCAAGGCTGCGATCCTTGCCGCCTTCAAGCGAGGCGGCGGCGATCTCGACGCGGGCCGGCGCATGTTCGGCCTCTTGCGCCGGGCCGGCCTCGAGGACGTGACCCTGCGGGCCGCCGTCGTAGCGCTGCAGGACGGCCATCCTCACATGCGGCTGCCGATCCAGTTCGCCACGTCGCTGCGCGCGCGAATCCTCGACGGCGGCTTGATGAACGACGCCGCGTTGGATGCCGCGGTGATGGAATGCGAGCAGGCGATCGGCGCCCGCGATAGCGCGGCGCTGAGCTACATCGTCACGCAAGTGTCGGGACGAAAGCCGCAATAGCCTGGTGCGGCGGCCCTCTTTCGGGTGACTCGTTAGAACAGCACCACACCAGCGAACGCGATGGCGAAGACGACGAGCCAGGCGGCGGCGAGCTCGCGCGTGGCCGGGGCCGGGATGGCGAGCGCACGGCTCTCGGCCGGGTCGGCGGCGACCGGAGTCAGTCGCGGCAGGTGCCACTGGGACAGGGCGCGGCTCGCGGCCGGCCGGCGAAACTTGTCGAGCTGTGCCAACAGGCTCGCAGGCGCGATGGCGACGGATGGGGTTATCGAATGCGGCACGGCGGCCATGGGTATCTCCTCTGCCGTGAGATGTAGGCGCGCGCGGTCCATAGGTCTAAGATCGATTAAATAGAAAACTATAGGCAAAACATCTGATGGAACTGCGCCATCTCCGCTATTTCCTGGCGGTCGCGGAGGAGCTGAACTTCAGCCGGGCGGCGCTGCGCCTGCATATCGCGCAGCCGCCCTTGAGCCAGCAGATCCGTCAGCTCGAGGACGAGCTCGGCCTGCAGCTGTTCGAGCGCGGCAGCCGGCCGCTGCGCCTGACCGAGGCCGGGCGCTTCTTCAAGACCGAGGCGCTGGAGCTCCTGGCAAAGCTCGACCAGGCGATCGTCGGCACGCGCCGGATCGCGCGTGGCGATGTCGGCTGGATCGGCATCGGCTATGTCGGCTCAGCCATGGCGCTCCTGCTGCCGCAGGTGCTGAGGCGCTTCCACGCCGAGCATCCGGGCGTCGAGGTGCTGCTGTTCGAGATGCTGGTCACCGATCAGGCCGACGCGCTGTTGGATCGCCGCATCCATGTCGGCTTCGTCCGGCCGGTGCTCGGCCATGACGGCCTGATCGAGGAGACGCTCTACGAGGAGCCGATGGTCATCGCCATGCCGGTCGATCACCCGATGGCGACGCGCGACAGCGTCGCCATCGCCGAGCTCGCCGACGAGCCCTTCGTGCTCTACGGCGGCCGGACCGCGCGCCAGGTGATCGGCGGCGACTTCATCCTGTCGCAGCTGCGCGCCGGCGGCATCGAGCCCAAGATCGCGGTCGAGTCGCAATATGTCGAGTCGGCGCTGGGCCTGGTCGCGGCCGGCATGGGTGTCGCCCTTACCGCGGCGGGCTTCCGCCATGTGCCGCGCTTCGGCGTCCGCTTCGTGCCCGTGGCGGCGCCGGCACCCAGCATCCCGATGCGCGTCGTCTGCCGCGGCGAGGAACGGTCTCCGACGGTCTTGGCATTCCTCAAGATCGTGCGCGACGTGGCCGGCCGCCTGCCGCCGTTCTGGTCCTAAAGCGCCGCCACCGCGTCGCGGATCGCGGCGGCGCGGTGGGCCCAGGTATGGGCGCCCTCGAACCAGCCGCGCCCGGCGTCGGCCATGGCTTGCGCCTCAACCGCGTCGTCCAGCAGGCGGTCGGCCAGCGCCGCGACGTCCGCCTGATCCGGTCGGGTGCGTGCCAGCGCGCCCGCTGGGGCCGCGGCTTCAAGCCAGGCGGTCGGGCTGCTGAGCGCCACGGCGCCGGCCGCCATGGCCTGGAACAGCCGCTCGTGGCTGCCGTGATAGGGCGTGCAGCTGTTGACCACGATCTTCGCCCGCGCCATCAGATCGGCCACTTCGCCCGCGGTCTTAGCGCCGAGAAGATGAGCGCGGACCGGCCCGGAGGAGGCGGCCAGCACCGGCTCCCAGCCGGGCCCGACCAGCGTCAACGGCCGCTGGAGCAGCGGCAGGACCATGCGCCAGCGCACGCGGGCGCGCAGATACTGGTCGAGCGTCTGGAAATAGGGGTAGAGCGAATCGGGCGAGGCCAGCGCCGCGACGGGATGACCGATCCGCGCGATGAGCGCCGGCAGTGGCGTGAACGGCTCGGCATCGTGGGCATCGAGCATGGCGTTGAGCCGCGCCTCGACCTTCGGCCCGTGCTGGGCCCAGGCCTGGCGCAATGCCGCCGGGTCTGCGGGCGCCGTGCCGGCATGCAGCAGGTCGATGTCGCGCTCGGTCCAGGGCAAAGGCGGTACGCCGAGTGGGCTCGCGGCATGGGGCAGGTGCCGGATCGGCACGGGCACGCCGAGCGTGCCGCGCCAATAGTCGACGTCGTCCGGCGCGGTCGTGAAGATGAGGCGACGCCGGATCGGCGTCACGATCTGGTTCCAATAGAGCAGCAGCGGGTCGAGATAGATCGAGACCAGCGGTTTGCCCAACGCGTTGTAGAGATTGCCCTCGGCGCGCAGGTCGAGCCCGATGCCGGTGAAGCCCACGAACGCGTCGACCGGTGCCTCGGCGACCGTGCGCTCGAGCGTGGCGGCATAGTCGGGCGCGGTCGCGTCGATGATCTGCGCCGCGTCGCCTTGAGCCGCAAAGGCCACGGCCAGATTGTCCAGCATGCGGTCGACGCTGCCGTAGAGGCTGGTGCCGCGGAAGAGAATGAAGCGCATGCGAGGCTCGCCGGGGTTGCCGTTTCGGCCAACCTAGCATGGCTCGACTCGCGGCTCGGTGCCGATATGCCCCCCAGAGGAAGCGATACTCAGAACAGGCGCGCCGCGCGCACGATCTCCGCTTCGATCTCGGCGATTTCCCGCGAGCCGTCGTGCCGGCGCGACAGCACGACGAACTCGACCTCGGGCAGCGGCGGCAGGCCGGCGTCATCGGCGAGCGGCTGCAGTGACGCCGTGACCAGGCTGCGGTTCAGCGGCGAGACGGCGAAGCCGGCGGCGGCGGCCGTCTTCAGGCTGCCGACGCTGGGGCTGACGACAGCGATGTGCCACGGCCGGCCGGCGGCCGCCAATGCCGCGAGCGCCGCGTCGCGATAGGGGCAAGGCTCGGGAAACAGCGCCAGCGGCAACGGGGCCTGCGCCTCCGGCAGCCGGCCGCGGGCATAGGCCCAGACGAGCGGCTCCCGCCACAGCAATTGGCCGGTCCGCTCGCCATGACAGCGGCTGCCGACGACGAGATCCAGCTCGCCGCGATCCATCGCCTGGGTCAGCACGCCGGTATTGGCGATCCGGATCTCCAGCGACAGGCCGGGACGGGCGCTGCGAAACTGCTGCAGCACCTCCGGCAGCCAGCTGCTCATGAAGTCGTCCGACGCGCCGATCCGGACATGGGTGCTCGGCGCGGTGCCGGCGAGCCTGATCCGCGCATCCTCGTTGAGCCGGAGGATGGCCCGGGCATAGCCCAGGAGCACCTCGCCCTCAACCGTCAGCGCGACCGAGCGGGTGCTGCGCGCGAGCAGCGGCTTGCCGACCTGCTCCTCGAGCCGGCGGACGTGGCCGCTCACGGCCGATTGCGTCAGATGAAGCCGTTCGGCGGCGCGGGTGAAGCTCGCCTCCTGGGCCACGACCTGGAAGGAGCGGAGCAAGGTGGCGTCGAACATAGCTTATCTCATTTCGCACTGAATTGAGCAGAGATATATCATTTTTTATTCTGAAATGCATGTGCTTCGCTGTCCGGCAGCATGAACCGGCAGAGAAGCTTCAGATGACCAAGATCCTCTATATCGAGGCGTCGCCGCGCAAACGGCGGAGTGCCTCGATCGACGTGGCGGCAGCCGCCTTGGCCGCGTGGCGTGCGGCCGACCCGAGCGTCGAGATCGACGTGCTCGATGTCTGGTCGACGGCGTTGCCCGAATTCGACGGGCCTGTGATGGAGGCGAAATATGCCGGGCTATCCGGCGTGCCGCTCTCGCCCGAGCAGGAGGCCGCATGGCGGGGGATCCGGCGGCTGGCGACGCGCTTTCACGCCGCCGATGCGCTCGTTCTGGCGGTGCCGCTCTGGAATTTCTCCATCCCCTACAAGCTGAAGCACCTGATCGATGTGGTGTCGCAGAAGGACGTGCTGTTCAGCTTCGACGCGGAGGGCTTCGGCGGCCTGCTCGCCGGGCGCAAGGCGCTCGTGATCTGCGCGCGGGGCCTCGATTATAGCCCGGCCAGCGACACGCCCGCCGGATCCTATGATTTCCAGAAGCCGTATCTCGAGACGTGGCTCCGCTTCATCGGCATCACGGCGATCGAGACGGTGATCGTGGAAAAGACGCTGTTCGGCCCTGAGATCGATGGCGACTCCCGCGCGGCCGCCCGGGCATCGGCGATCGAGGCGGTCGAGCGGTTGCGGGCGCGATCGTAGAAGAGGGCCCGCCCCACGTTATGCGCAGGGCGGGCCGAAGCACTCAGGCGAGCGCCGGATAGTCGGTGTAGCCGGCCGCTCCGCCGCCGTAGAAGGTCGCCTGGTTCGGCGCGTTCAACGGCGCGTTCCGCTTCAGCCGCTCGACCAGGTCCGGGTTGGCGAGGAACGGCACGCCAATCGCCACCAGGTCGGCGGCCTCGCTCTCGAGCGCCGCTTCCGCCTTGGTCCGGTCATAGCCGCCGTTGACGATGAAGGTGCCGCCGAACGCGCGGCGCAGACGCTGCCAGTCGAACGGGTCGGCGCCGGCCTGGAAGACATGGAGATAGGCAAGACCGCGGCCGGCGAGCTGCCTTGCGACAAAATCGAAGGTCGTCTGCGGGTCGGAGTCGCGAATATCGTTGAACGGGTTGACCGGCGACAGGCGCACGCCGACACGGGCCGCACCCAGCACGGCAGAGACGACCGAAACCACTTCGAGCAGCAGCCGTGCCCGGTTTTCGACCGGGCCGCCATAAGCGTCCGTCCGCTGGTTGGTGCCGTCGCGCAGGAATTGGTCGAGGAGATAGCCGTTCGCGGCGTGGATCTCGACGCCGTCGAACCCCGCCTCTTTCGCGTTGATCGCCGCCTGGCGATAGGCGGCGACGATGCCGGGGATCTCCTCGATGCCGAGCGCCCGCGGCTCGACGAACGGCTGGAGGCCGGTCACGGTCATGGCGTCGCCGGCCGGCTTCACGGCCGAGGGCGCCACCGGCAGCTGGCCGTTCGGCTGCAGCGACGGGTGCGAGATGCGGCCGACGTGCCAGAGCTGCAGGAAGATCCGGCCGCCCTTCTTGTGCACGGCGTCGGTCACGAGCCGCCAGCCGGCGACTTGCTCGGCCGAATAGATCCCGGGCGTGCCGGGGTAGCCCTTGCCCTCCGGCGTGATCTGCGACGCCTCGGTGATGATCAGGCCGGCCTCGGCGCGCTGGGCGTAATATTCGGCATTGAGCGCGTGGGGCACGTCGCCGGCGCCGGCCCGGTTGCGGGTCATCGGCGCCATGACGATGCGGTTGCCGAGCGTGATCGGGCCGAGCTTGAACGGCTCGAACAGGGCGGGAAGCTTGGACATTGCGTACTCCAGCGATTGGGACCGATCGGTCCGGAAAGGGGGCGAGACGACCCGCTTGGGCGCGTGCCGTCCGACGTGGAACAGGTTCAGTGCAGCAGTTTCAGGATGCTCTCGACGATCGCATCGAGCCGGGACCGCCCGGTCTGCGCCCGGATCATCACCTGCAGGCCGCTCAGCGATACGGCGAGCAGACAGGCGAGCGTGGCGGCGTCATAGGTTCGCCCGATCGAGCCCTCGCGCTGGCCACGGACGATCGTCGTTTCCAGCTGGCGCTCGAAGTGGGCAAGGGCGACCGAGACCTGGGCCTCGACCGTAGGGTCGCGCGGCGCCAGTTCGACCGCCTCGTTGCAGGTCATGCAGCCGCGCGCCGCGTCGCACGCGACAATGCCGCGGACCAGCGCCTCGATCGCGGCACGCGCCGTCGGACCACGCTTCAGGTGCGTCTCGATCTCGTTCGACCGCTCGTCCTGGTATTGTTCGAGCGCGCGCAAGAACAGCGCGTGCTTGGAGCCGAAGGTCTCGTAGAAGCTCGACTTGCTGATCGCCATGGCATCGAGCAGGTCGGCGAGCGAGGTCGCCTCGTAACCCTGGCGCCAAAACAGGTCGCGCGCTTGCGCGAGCGCCTCAGCTTCATCGAATTCACGGGGTCTTGCCATGACCGGTAGATGGGGTTCTGGACTGCAGAGTCCAGAACCCCGGGTGAAATTTTTTCCTGCTCATCATCAGCCCCACGAGACCGGCGGAAATCGTTCAGTTTTTCGGAAGACGGTCATTCGAATTATCTGATTTTCTAATTTTTACCTGCCTGTACGGTCCACCCGTCCGAAAGACGGAGGGTCGTCTTATGAATATGTCGCTGAGTCTCTCCGCCACTGTTCTCGCCGGGCTGCTCGCCACGGCTCCTGCATGGGCAGGTTCCGCGCCGCAGCTGGCAGGGACCTGGGTCCTGGTCGCTGCGGATGTGGTGCATCCGAACGGCGCGCGCGAACACGACTACGGCGCCGCGCCGAAAGGTCTGATGATGATCGACCCCCAAGGCCGATATTCGGTGCAGATATTCAAATCCGAACGCCCGAACTTCGCCTCGGGCGACCGTGCGACGGGGACGCCGGCTGAGTACGAGGCTGCCGTGCTCGGCAGCAGCACTCATTTCGGAGTCCTTTCGGTGGACGCGGCCGCACACACGCTGGTCTTCAGCATCGACGCCGCGTCCTTCCCCAATCAAAACGGGACCACGCAGCGGCGCCTCTACGAACTTTCGGGAGACGAGTTGAGCTACCGTGTTGCCCCTCGCTCGAATGGCGACGTGCCGATATCCGTCTGGCGACGAGTCCGATAGGCAGGTTATCGACGGTGAGACGGGTTCTCGCGGCGGCTTTCGCCGTCGCGGTGTCATGCTTGGCGCTGCCGACGGTCACACGAGCCGAGCCATCGGCGGCGACCGCGCCTCATCTCATCGTGACGGCGATGGAAAGCGAATGACGCGGGTGCAGCCCTACCGCCGGTCGAGCTTCGCCTCGATCGCGTCCCAGATGCGGGCTTCGAGCTTCACCTCGTCGAACCGGTTGATTTCCTGCAGGCCGGTGGGCGAGGTCACGTTGATCTCGGTGATATAGTCGCCGATCACGTCGATGCCGACGAAGATCAGGCCCTGAGCCCTCAAGGACGGGCCGATCGCGGTGCAGATCTCGCGCTCGCGCGCCGTGAGGCTGGTCTTGACCGCCTTGCCGCCGACATGGAGGTTGGCGCGCGCCTCGCCCGTCGCCGGCACGCGCAGCACGGCGCCGGCCGGCTCGCCGTCGATCAGGATGACGCGCTTGTCGCCTTGCCGCACCTCTGGGATGTAGCGCTGGATCATCAGCGGCTCGCGGCTGATGCTTGCGAACATCTCCAGGAGCGAGCCCAGGTTCTCGTCGCCCTCGCGGATGCGGAACACGCCGGCGCCGCCGTTGCCGAACAGCGGCTTCACGATGATGTCCTTGTGCTCGTCACGGAAAGCGTCGATCTCGCGCCGGTCCGATGTGATGAGCGTCGGCGGCATCAGCTCCGGGAACTGGGTCACGAACAGCTTTTCCGGCGCGTTGCGCACGCTCGCCGGATCGTTCACCACCAGGGTCTGCGGATGGATCCGCTCCAAGAGATGGGTCGCGGTGATGTAGGCCATGTCGAACGGCGGGTCCTGGCGCATCAGCACCACGTCGACGCCGGCCAGGTCGATGAGCTCGGACGGGCCCAGCGTGTAATGGTTGCCGCGTTCGCGCTGCACCTTGAGCGGCTCGGCGCGGGCATAGAGCCGGCCGTTGCGGAATGTCAGGTTCTTGGGTCCGTAATGGTAGAGCAGATGGCCGCGCGCCTGGGCCTCGAGCGCCAGGACGAAGGTCGAATCGGCATCGATATTGATGCCGGCGATCGGGTCCATCTGGATGGCGACGGCAAGACTCATGGCGCATTTCCCCTTCTTGGTGCCGGCACTATATGGTGACGACGCCCAAGGCCCCAAGCCCAGAACATCCGAGCCTGAACAGCGCTAGTTGAGCCGGGACCGGAGCTGGGCCAGCAGCAGGGCGGCGTCGTGGCGCCATTCGGCGGCCGGATCGAGGCGGAGCGCGGTGTCGAGTGCCGCAATGGCGGCGCCCAAGCGGCCCAGATGATCGGCGAGCATGCCGGTTTCGCGCCAGAGGTCCGCATGGCGCGGCGCCAGGAGCCGCATGCGGCGCAGGACCTCGAACGCGGCCTCCGCGCCGCCCGCCTGCAGCAGGCGGAGCTTGATGTTGTTCTGCAGCCGGAGCAGCACCTCGCGGTCCGGGACGATCCGGGTGTGTTCGGGCTTGAGCTCGACCGGGCCCGCCCCGCCCCGGCCGACGATCCGGATGAGCTTGCGGAGCTGCGCCGCGTCGCGCCGTTCGCCACCCGCGAACGGGTCGAGGATGGCATGCTCGCCGCCAGCATCGATGCGGATCAGGAAATGGCCGGGGAAGTTGAGTCCGCCGGCTCGCCAGCCCTGGGCGCGCGCGGCGTGGATATAGAGGATGCCGAGCGCCACCGGCAGGCCGCGTCGCCGGTCGATCACCCGCATCAGGTCGGCATTGGCGAGATCGTCATAGGTGGCGCTGTCGCCCCTGTAGCGGTGATGGCCGACCATGACCGTGACGAGGGCGGCGACCCGGTCGGCGAGCGGGGGTGTCGTGACATCGCCGAGCTCGGCGGCGAGCTCGTCGGCCAGCTGGTCGAGATGGGCACGGTAGCCCTCCGGATCGACCTCGGGCCGATCGAGGCGGGCGAAGGCGAGCGCCGCTTCGGCGAGCGGCAGAATCGCCCCATCGGTCTGGCCCAGCTCGGCCAGCAGCGCCTCGGCGCTGTCGCTCATGCCCGAAAGTCCCGTTCTACTGCAGCGGCGTCACCTGGACCGGCGACTGTTGCGCCGGGGCCTGCTGCACCGGAGCCGACGGCTGGCCGTTCAGCGCCGGATCGCGGCTGTCGCCCGGGCCGGTCGCGCGCTGGCTTGCACCCGGCTGGTCGACCCCGGCCTGGCTAGCACCCGACTGGCTAGCACCCGGTGCGCTCAAGGCGCTCGGCTGCGTGCTGCCGGCGGTGCCGAGCTGCGTGCTGCCGTCCTCGCCGACACCGCTGCGGATGCGGATGTAGTTCTTGACTTGTTTCACGTTCGGAATGTTGCGCGCATAGTTCAGCACATGGTCGAGCTCGGTCTGGGTGCGTGCGACGCCCAGGATGTAGACCGTGCCGTCGACGCACTGGAGCGAGTAGTTGGGCGTGCGCACCTGGCTGTCGAACAGCATGTCGCTGTTGAGCCGGGCCAGGATCCAATTGTCGCCGGCCGCAGTGCCGAAGCTCGCACCCTGCGCCACCTGGATCTCGTTGATGACTTCCTTGACGCCATCCGCCTTCCAGGCGCCGGCGACGGCCTGGTCGCGGATCTTCGGGTCCGGCACCTGGCCGGTCAGCAGCACTCGGCCCTCGAAGATGTTGAGATCGACGTAGGACGCGATCTGGCCATTGTCCTTGGCCCATTGGGCATTGATCTGCGTCTTGATGCTGGTGTCGCTGAAAGTGCCGCCGACACCGCGCTCGTTGCCCATGGTATAGCCGGCGGTGCCGCCCGCGGCACCTACAGCAGCGACAAGACAGCCGCCAAGCGGCAGGGTCGCCCCGACGAGCGCCACGAGGCTGAACGCCAGGGACTGAACGCGCTGATGAGACAGGGTCACTGTTCGGGGCCTCCGGTTGGATCTTTCCTTACCGCTATAGAACGGCCGAATTGTGGCGACAACCGGACATCCGTTGTGGCGTCCCTCATGCGCCGATCCGCCAGGCGTCGGGCAGGTGGCGCGGCCAGGTCCGACGCACGATCAAGAGCGCGTCGAAACGCTGGTCGAGGTCGGCCAAGTCGGGCCGCGTCGCCAGGAACTGGCTCGCCGCACGGGCGATGCGATGCTGCTGGCGTGGGCTGACCGCATCGGCGGCCGCGCGGAAATCGGCGCGCGCCTTGACCTCGACGAACACCAGCACCCGGCCGCGCCGGACGATGAGGTCGATCTCGCCCGCCGCCGTCTTGTAGCGCCGGGCGACGATCCTGTAGCCCTTGAGCCGGAGCCACCACGCGGCGATCGCCTCGGACCGGTGGCCATGCCGCTCGGCGGCGCGCCGCTCCCGGGTCATTTGTCGGCCCGGGTCATTTGTCCACCTGGGCGAGCTCGAGCGCGCGGGCATAGACCGTGCGGCGCTTGAGGCCGAGCGCATCCGCGACCTCGCTCGCCGCGTCCCGGACCGAGAGGCGCGCGAGGGCCGCCTTGAGCGAGGCGTCGAGATCGGCGTCACTCGGCGGCGGCGCCGGCAGCGGCGGGCCGACGACGACGACGATCTCACCCTTGGGCGGCCCGGCTGCCGCATAGTGGCGGGCAAGCTCGGCGAGCGTGCCGCGGCGGACCTCCTCATAGAGCTTGGTCAATTCGCGCGCGACCGCGGCTGGCCGGTCGCCAAGCTCCGCCGCCATGTCGGCCAGCGAATCTGCGAGCCGCTGGGCGGACTCGAAGAAGATGAGCGTGGCGCGCACGGCCTTGAGCTCTGCGAGCTCCCGGCGCCGGGCAGTACTCCGCGACTCGAGGAAGCCCGCGAACAGGAACCGGTCGCTCGGCAGGCCGGACAGGACCAGGGCGGCGAGCGGCGCCGAGGCGCCCGGCAGCATCTCGACCTTGAGCCCGTCGGCAATCGCCTGGCGCACGAGCTTGAAGCCCGGGTCGGAGACGAGCGGCGTTCCGGCGTCGGAGATGAGCGCCACCGCCTGGCCTTCGGTGATCCGGCGCAGCAGCACCGGCCGCATGTGCTCGGCATTGTGCTCGTGATAGGCCGCGAGCGGCACGGCGATGCCATGACGCTGTAGCAATTTTGTGCTCACCCGCGTGTCCTCGCAGGCGATCACGTCGACCTCGGCTAAAATGTCGAGTGCGCGAAGGGTGATGTCGGCCGCATTGCCGATCGGTGTCGCCACGACGTAGAGACCGGCCGCAGCCCGTTTGGCCGCGGCAGGCCGCTCGTGGGAAGGCCGCTGCCCCTGAACAGGTTGCTTAGGCGCGCGTTTACTTGGCGTGGGCGCCCGGCTAGTCTCCCGCGGCGCCTCCTCGGTCGCTTCGGAGAATGTGCTTGAACCGTCCGTCTCTTGCGAACCCGGTCCTGCGGCCCTTGGCCCTCGCATCTGTGGTGACTTTCGCTCTGAGCTTGGCTGGCTGCGGTACCCAGACCGTACCGGGGAAGCTGCCGGGACAGCAACCCCCGGTCGCCACCCTGACCGCGCCCACGCTGCAGCCGGCTGTGCCCGCGGTACCGCAGAAGCCGGCCAATTTCGTCGACGTCAAGGGCAAGATCGACGTGGCGCTGCTGCTGCCGCTGAGCGGGCCGACCGCCGCGCTTGGCCGCGACATGCTCGACGCCGCGCAATTGTCGCTGATCGAGCTCGGCGGCGACGACATGGTGCTGACGCCGAAGGATACGCACGGCACGGCCGAAGGGGCCGTCGCCGCGGCGCGGCTCGCGGTCGCCGAAGGGGCCAGGATCATCGTGGGTCCGCTGACTGCGTCGGAGGCCGACGCGGTGAAGCCGATCGCGCAGGCCGCCCACATCAACGTGCTGAGTTTCTCGAGCGTCGCCTCCATCGCCGGTAACGGCCTGTTCCTGATGGGCATCCTGCCGCGCGAGGAGCTGACGCGGATCGCGAGCTACGCGCGCTCGACCGGCATCGATCATTTCGCGGCGATCGTGCCCAACAATACCTATGGCCAGCTCGCCGCCGACGAGTTCGGCCGTGCCGTCGCGGCGGCCGGCGGCACCATGGACGATACCGAGGTCTTCGAGCCTGGCGGCGCCGACTTGAAGCCGGTGATCAAGCATCTGGCCGCCAACGGCAAATTCACCTTCACCGCGCTCCTGGTGCCGGAGACCGGGCCCAAGCTCAAGAACGTCGTGTCGCAGCTGCAGCTCGCCGACATCAACCAGCAGAAGGTCCGCCTGCTTGGCACCGGCATCTGGGACGTGCCGGATCTCGGCAACGAGCCGTCGCTCATCGGCGGCTGGTACGCGGCCCCGCCGCCCGAGGCGCGCGCCGGGTTCCAGGACCGGTTCCGCGCCGCCTATGGCCATGCGCCGGCGCGGCTCGCGACACTCGCCTATGACGCGGTCGGCGTCGCTGCCGTGCTGGGCCGCACGCCCGGCGCCGATTTCTCGGCGGCGGCGCTCACCAACCCGAGCGGCTTCGCTGGCGCCGACGGCATCTTCCGCCTGCGCGAGGACGGCACGGCCGAGCGCGGGTTGGCCGTGCTGCAGGTCGAGCGCACCGGCGCCAGCGTGGTCAGCCCCGCGCCCGAAAGCTTCGGCGGCGAGGCCGGCCAGTAAGAAAGTCAGTAAGGAAAGTCAGCGCAGGAGGGCAGCCAGCACCGCGTTGAGCCGCTGGCGGCCGGCGGCGGTCGCGACCAGCCGGTCGCGGTCGAGCGTCACGAACCCGCCCTCCGTCAATTGGCCGAGCGCCACCGGGTCGAGCAGGTCCTCCGGCTCCAGCGCCAGTTCGTCCCGGAAGCGCCGGCGCGGGATGCCTTCGGCGAGCCTCAGGCCCATCATGACCATTTCCTCGGCACGGGCGTCGCGGTCGACGATCTCGGTCTCCTGCGTGCCGTGGCCATTGGCCTCGACGAGGCCAAGCCAGGTCTCCGGCGCCTTGGCCTGGCGTGTCGCGGTCTTGGTGCCGCCCAGGGTCAGCCGGCCATGGGCGCCGGGCCCGACCCCGACATAATCGCCGTAGCGCCAGTAGGTCAGGTTGTGCCGGCTTGCCTCGCCGGCGCGCGCATGGTTCGAGATCTCGTAGGCCGGCAGGCCGGCAGCCGCGAGCCGCGCCTGGGTCAGCTCGTAGAGCTCGCCCGCGAGCTCGTCGTCGGGCAGCGCGAAATCGCCGCGGGCATAGGCGGTGGCGAACGCCGTGCCCGGCTCGATCGTCAGCTGGTAGACCGATAGATGACCGGCGGCGAAGCCCAAGGCCCGGTCGAGCTCCGCGGTCCAGGAATCGACCGTCTGTCCGGGTCGGGCGTAGATCAGATCGAAACTGTAACGATCGAAATGCCGGGCGGCGAGCGCGATGGCCTCGAGTGCCTCGCCGGCCGTGTGCTGGCGGCCCAGGAACTTGAGTGCCGCCGGGTCGAGCGCCTGGATGCCGAGCGACACGCGATTGACGCCGGCCGCGCGGAAGCCCTGGAACTTATGCGCCTCGACCGAGGTCGGATTGGCCTCGAGCGTGATCTCGACGTCCGCGTCGAGCGACCAGTTTCGGCCGATCCGCTCGATGACGGCGCCGACCGTCGCGGGTTCCATGAGCGACGGCGTGCCGCCGCCGAAGAAGATCGAAGTGACCGCGCGCCCCGGTGTTTGGGCCGCGTAATGGTCGAGCTCGCGCAAAAGCGCTGCGCGCCAGCGGTCCTGCTCGATCCGCTCGCGCACATGGCTGTTGAAGTCGCAATAAGGGCACTTCGCCAGGCAGAACGGCCAATGGACATAGACGGCGAAGCCCGGGGTCTCCGGCCCGCGCGATGCGGGCACCTGGATCATGACGCGAAACAGGCCTCGACCAACTGGCCGAAGGCACGGGCCCGGTGGCTGATGCGATGCTTGGTCGCCTCGTGCATCTCGCCGAAGGTCTGGCTCATGCCGTCGGGCACGAAGATCGGGTCATAGCCGAAGCCGCGGTCGCCGCGCGGCGGGAAGGTGAGCGTGCCCGACACGCGACCCTCGAAGCTCTCGTAGTGACCGTCCGGCCAGGCGAGCGTCAGCGCACACACGAAATGGGCGCGCCGGCTGGCGGCTCCCTTGTCCGTGAGCTCGTGCTCGACGCGCGCCATGGCGGCGGCGAAATCCTTGTCGGGCCCGGCCCAGCGCGCCGAATAGATGCCGGGAGCGCCGCCGAGCGCGTCGACCGCGAGGCCGGAATCGTCCGACAGCGCCGGCACGCCGGCTGCCAGCGCCGCCGCCAGGGCCTTGAGCTCGGCATTGGCGAGGAAGGTGGTCCCGGTCTCCTCCGGCTCCGGCAGGCCGTGCTCCGCGGCCGAACTCACGTGCACGCCATAGGGCGCCAGCAGCTCGACGATCTCACGCAGCTTGCCCGGATTATGGGTCGCGACGATGAGGCCGGTGCCGGTGAAGCGGCGGCGTGGAACGGCGGCGCACATGGGTGTCAGAGCCCGCCCAGGCCTACAGCCGCCCGCTGCAGCCGGGCAAGCTCGGCGATGCCCTTGCGCGCGAGCTTCAGGAGCTCCGCGAACTGCTCCTCGGCAAACGGCGCCTCCTCGGCGGTTGCCTGGATCTCGACGATCCGGCCGGTCGCGGTCAGCACGAAATTGGCGTCGGCCTCCGCGGCGGAATCTTCCGGATAGTCGAGGTCGAGCACGGGCACGCCGTTATAGATGCCGCAGGACACGGCGGCGACCTGGTCGCGGAGCGGCAGGACCGGGATCAGCTTCTGGTCGACCAGGCCCCTGAGCGCCAGGTGCAGCGCCACATAGCTGCCGGTGATCGACGCAGTGCGCGTGCCGCCGTCGGCCTGCAGCACGTCGCAGTCGATCTTGATCTGCCGCTCGCCCAAGGCCTTGAGGTCGCAGATCGCGCGGAGCGACCGGCCGATCAGGCGCTGGATCTCCTGCGTGCGGCCCGACTGCTTGCCGCGTGCCGCCTCGCGTTCCGTCCGCGTATGGGTCGACCGCGGCAGCATGCCGTATTCGGCGGTGATCCAGCCGGCGCCGGTGTTGCGCAGGAACGGCGGCACCTTTTCCTCGACCGAGGCGGTGCAGAGCACATGGGTCTCGCCGAACTTCGCGAGGCAGGAACCCTCGGCATATTTGGCGAAGCCGGGGGTGAGCGTCACCGGGCGGAGCTGGTCGACCGGGCGACCGGAAGGACGTGACATGGGTCTCTGGCTTCTTTCGACGATCCGAATATTCTCGAGCGGGCGTACTCGAATGGGGCGCCAACCTACTCTGCCAGTCGCCTGCGCGTCCAGGATTTGCCGGCATCGATACATGGGCGGCTTGAAGGGGCGAAGGTTGACGCCCGGGCTTGTCGTCCCTAAGTTTCGGCACGCCTTGGCCGTCAGCGGCGAGGTTCCATTGCATTCACTGTCTCACAAGGGACGATCGGCGAGCTTGAGCGACCGCGACATGCCCCGCGCGAGAACGGAAACGCTCGTCGGCATGCTCAACGAGCGTAGCCGGGAGATCTTCCGCACGATCGTCGATGCCTATGTGGAGACCGGCGAGCCGATCGGCTCGCGCACGATCTCGCGCCGGCTCGGGCTCAATCTCTCGCCGGCGACGATCCGCAACGTGATGGCGGATCTCGAGGAGGCGGGCCTGCTGTTCGCGCCGCATACCTCGGCCGGCCGCCTGCCGACCGATGCGGGGCTCCGGCTCTTTGTCGACGGGCTGCTCGAGGTGGGCCGGCTCTCGCAGGATGAGCGCGACAATCTCGATGCGCGCTGTGCCGCCGGCGGCCGGTCGTTTTCGGCCGTGCTGGAACAGGCGACGCAGACCTTGTCGGGTCTGTCGCGCTGTGCCGGCCTGGTGCTGGCGCCCAAGACCGAGAGCGCCTTGAAGCATGCCGAGTTTGTGGCCCTCGGGCCCGGCCGGGCGCTCGTCGTGCTGGTGACCGAGGACGGCCTGGTCGAGAACCGTGTCATCGAGGTGCCGGTCGGCGTGCCGGCCTCCGCGCTCGTCACCGCTGGCAATTTCCTCTCCGCGCGGATGGTGGGCTTCACGCTCGAGGAGGCCAAGGCGGCGCTGGTGCAGGAGCTGGCCCAGAACCAGGCGGAGCTCGACGAGCTCACCGCGCGCCTCGTCGAGGCGGGCCTCGCGTCCTGGTCCGGAGAGCGTTCGGGCGGCTCGCTCATCGTGCGCGGCCAGAAGAACCTGCTCGAGGATATCAACGCGCTCGAGGACCTCGACCGGGTGCGGCGGCTCTTCGAGATGCTCGAGACCAAGGAAACGATGATGCGCCTCGTCGAGGCGACCCATCGCGGCGAGGGCGTGCAGATCTTTATCGGCTCCGCCAACTCGCTGTTCGGCATCGCGGGCTGTTCGATGGTGATCGCACCCTATATGAACAGCCGAGAGCAGATCGTCGGGGCCATCGGCGTGATCGGCCCCACGCGGATCAACTATGCCCGCATCATCCCCATGGTGGATTACACCGCCAAGGTGATCGGGCGTTCCATTGGATAAATCAGGACTCAGTCGACGATGGCAGATAACCCCAATACCCCCGAGACCGAAGAGCTGATCGAGGCGACGCAGCCGGCCGAGACGGGCGTTTCCGCCGAGGCGCGCGTGGCCGAGCTCGAGGCCGAGGTCGCGAAATACAAGGACCAGGCGCTGCGCGCGCTCGCCGAGCAGGAGAACGTGCGTCGCCGCGCTCAGCGCGACCGGGAGGACGCGCTCAAGTTCGCGATCTCCGGCTTCGCCAAGGACCTGGTCAACGTCGCCGACAACCTGCGCCGCGCGATCGACAGCGTGCCGGAGGCCCAGGCGACGAAGAACGAGCTGGTGAAGAACCTGCTCTCGGGCGTGTCCGCGACCGAGCGCGAGCTGCTGGGCGCGTTCGAGAAGCACGGCATCCGCAGGGTCGATCCTGTCGGCGAGAAGTTCGACCACAACCTGCACCAGGCGATCTTCGAGCTCGAGAACACCGGCAAGCCCGCGGGCACGGTCGTCCAGGTGCTGCAGGCCGGCTACACGATCCACGACCGGCTGCTGCGTGAGGCGATGGTCGGCGTTGCCAAGGGCCCGGTGACGGAAGCCGCCGCGGCGGAGAAGCCGGCCACCGAAAAGTCGGCGGGCGAAAAACCGGCTGCGGAGGCGCATCAGCGCGTCGATCGCACGGCCTGATCCCGGTCGAGTGTGGCTTTTCGATTTTCCCTCACGAATCCGTGACAGGAAAGCATTTCGCCCCGTTGCAGGGTCGGAAAGCCGCCCATATATATCGGCGGGCGCCCGGTCGAATCGTGGCGCCCAGGTGAAATATCGGGGGACGGTGAAGGAGCGCTCCTCGGAGGCCCTCGCGTCCTGCTTGTTTGAGAGGCAGTAATGAGCAAAGTCATCGGTATCGATCTCGGCACGACCAATTCCTGCGTCGCTGTCATGGAAGGCAAGACCGCCAAGGTGATCGAGAACAGTGAAGGTGCGCGCACGACGCCGTCGATGGTCGCCTTCACCGAGAACGGCGAGCGCCTGGTCGGCCAGGCGGCGAAGCGCCAGGGCGTCACCAACCCGGAGAACACTTTCTCTGCGATCAAGCGCCTGATCGGCCGCCGCTTCGAAGATCCGACCGTCAAGAAGGATATCGGCCTCGTTCCCTATAAGATCATCGGCGCCGACAATGGCGACGCCTGGGTCGAGAGCCGCAACGACAAGTACGCGCCGTCGCAGATCAGCGCGTTCATCCTGCAGAAGATGAAGGAGACCGCCGAGGCCTATCTCGGCGAGACGGTGACCCAGGCGGTCATCACGGTGCCGGCCTATTTCAACGACAGCCAGCGCCAGGCGACGAAGGACGCCGGCAAGATCGCCGGCCTCGAAGTGCTGCGCATCATCAACGAGCCGACCGCGGCGGCCCTTGCCTATGGCATGGAGAAGCGCGGCTCCGGCACGATCGCGGTCTATGACCTGGGCGGCGGCACGTTCGACGTCTCGATCCTCGAGATCGGCGACGGCGTGTTCGAGGTGAAGTCGACCAACGGCGACACGTTCCTCGGCGGCGAGGATTTCGACAAGTCGGTGATCGACTACCTGGCCGACGAGTTCCGGAAGGAGCAGGGCATCGACCTGCGCAAGGACCGGCTGGCGCTCCAGCGCCTCAAGGAAGCGGCCGAGAAGGCGAAGATCGAGCTGTCGTCCTCGATGCAGACCGAGGTCAATCTGCCGTTCATCACGGCCGACCAGTCGGGTCCGAAGCATCTCAACATCAAGCTCTCCCGCGCCAAGCTCGAGAGCCTGGTCGAGGATCTGGTGCAGCGGACGATCGAGCCCTGCAAGGCGGCGCTCCGTGATGCAGGCCTGAAGGCCTCCGAGATCGACGAAGTGATCCTGGTCGGCGGCATGACCCGCATGCCCAAGATCGCCGAGACCGTGAAGCAGATCTTCGGCAAGGAGCCGAACAAGGGCGTGAACCCGGACGAGGTCGTGGCCATCGGCGCCGCGATCCAGGCCGGCGTGTTGAAGGGCGAGGTCAAGGACGTCCTGCTCCTCGACGTGACGCCGCTGTCGCTCGGCATCGAGACCCTGGGCGGCGTCTTCACGCGCCTCATCGACCGCAACACGACGATCCCGACCAAGAAGAGCCAGACCTTCTCGACCGCCGAGGACAACCAGACCGCGGTCACGATCCGCGTGTTCCAGGGCGAGCGCGAGATGGCGGCCGACAACAAGCTGCTCGGCCAGTTCGACCTCATCGGCCTGCCGCCGGCGCCGCGCGGCATGCCGCAGATCGAGGTGACGTTCGACATCGACGCGAACGGCATCGTCCAGGTGTCGGCCAAGGACAAGGGCACCGGCAAGGAGCAGCAGATCCGTATCCAGGCCTCGGGCGGTCTCTCGGACAGCGAGATCGACAAGATGGTCAAGGAAGCCGAGCTCAACGCCGAGGCGGACAAGAAGAAGCGTGAGCTGGTCGAGGTCAGGAACCAGGCGGAGGCGCTCGTCCATTCGACCGAGCGCACCTTGAAGGAAGAGGCGGCCCAGAGCGTCGCCGAGGCCGACAAGAAGGCGGTCGAGGATGCGGTCGCGGCGCTGAAGGCGGCGCTCTCGACGGATGACGCCGAGGCGATCAAGGCCAAGACCGAGGCGCTGGCCCAGGTGTCGATGAAGATCGGCGAGGCGATCTACAAGGCGAAGGCGGCGGCGGAGGGCGCGCCGGGTGCCGAGACGCCCCATGCCGGTCCGGAGGCGGGTCAGGCCGCCGGCGGCGGCGGCGGCGACGACGGCCGTGTGGTCGATGCCGACTTCGAGGAAGTCGACGAGCGTAAGAAGGGTCACCAGGCCTAAGCGGCCGGTTACCGGTTCTAGAGAGGCAGGGGGGCGGCTCGAAGCGATTCGAGATCGCCCCCCGGTTCGTCGGGATCCGACCATATGGCGAAACAAGACTATTACGATGTTCTGGGAGTCGGGCGCGGCGCGAGCCCGGATGACCTCAAGAAGGCGTACCGCAAGCTCGCGATGCAATATCACCCGGACCGCAATCCGGGCGACAAGACGGCCGAGCACAAGTTCAAGGATATCAGCGAGGCCTATGACGTCCTGAAGGACGATCAGAAGCGCGCGGCCTATGACCGGTTCGGCCACGGCGCCTTCGAGAACGGCGGCGGCCGGGCCGGCGGCGGTCCGGGCGATTTCGGCTTCGCGAGCGGCTTTGCCGACATCTTCGACGAGATGTTCGGCGATTTCGTCGGCGGCCGGCGCGGCCCGTCGGCCTCCCGCGGCTCCGACCTGCGCTACAATCTCGAAATCAGCCTCGAGGACGCGTTCAAGGGCTCGACCGCCCAGATCCGCGTGCCGACCTCGCAGAGCTGCGAGGCCTGCAAGGGCTCGGGCGCCGAGGCCGGATCGAAGCCGGTCACCTGCACGACCTGCCATGGCCATGGCAAAGTGCGCGCCCAGCAGGGCTTCTTCACAATCGAACGCACCTGCCCCAGCTGCGGCGGCGCCGGCCGCGTGATCGAGAACCCGTGCAAGTCGTGCGGCGGCCAGGGCCGCGTGCGCAAGGAAAAGACGCTGTCGGTCAATATCCCGGCCGGCGTCGAGGAAGGCACGCGCATTCGCCTGGCCGGCGAGGGCGAGGCCGGCATCCGCGGCTCGGCCCCGGGCGACCTCTATATCTTCCTGTCGGTGACGCCGCACCGGCTGTTCCAGCGCGACGGCGCCAACATCCATTGCCGCGTGCCCATCCCGATGACGACCGCGTCCTTGGGCGGCCAGATCGAGGTACCGACGATCGACGGCGCGCGCGCGCGCGTCACGATCCCGGCCGGCACCCAGTCGGGCCACCAGTTCCGCCTCAAGGCCAAGGGCATGTCCGTGCTGCGCTCGCCGTCGCGCGGCGACATGTATATCGAGGCGGTCGTGGAAACGCCGGTCAATCTCACCAAGCGCCAGCAGGAACTGCTGCGCGAGTTCGAGATCGAAGGCGGCGGCGCCAAGACCAGCCCGGAATCCGAAGGCTTCTTCGCCCGCGTCCGCGAATTCTGGGACGATTTGAGGGACTGACGGGGGCTCCCTTTCCCGCTTGCGGGAGAGGGTTGGGGTGAGGGCGGTCCGACCCAGGCACCCTCACCCGCCTCGCTTGACGCTCGGCACCCTCTCCCACTCGCGTGGGCGAGGGTTTTCTTTACCCCGGAAACGCGCTTATCGCCGGGAAGTCCTGGCGGATGTCCCACGTCGTGTTCTTGGCCGTGCGCTGCTGGCGGATCCAGCCGCCCTGCCCGTCGGCCCGGTAGTGGATGTAGTCGACTACGTCCGGCAGGTCTGTCGGCAATTCCTCGCCGGGCTTCAGCTTCTGGAAACGCGGGTCGGTGAAATCCGGATGGCTGCTTACCTCCAGGATCTCGTCGGCATGATCCTTCGGCATCAGGTGCCAGGTGATGCGCGCCGCCTGGACCACGGTCAGCTCCTCATCCTCGCCGGTCGTCTTGTCGACGTAATGCTGCCAGACGATCTTGTCGCCCTCGACCGTGAAGAAATGCGTGATGAGGCCGGCATAGAGCCCTTCGCCGGTCGAGCAGTCGTTGCCGAGCGCCCAGACCTGGCGCCCGCCCGTCTGCGGCAGCGGATGGTCCGACGTCGCCGCAAGCTCGCAGTCGAGCCGTCGTTCGGCGAGCGCCTTGCCGTCGAGGTCGATGAGCCGGATGAGCGCATGCCGCGTCTCGGTCTCGGCGAAAGACTTCTTGAGCGCCGCGTCGGCCGTGACACCCGGGGCGGAAAGGAAATCGGCCGGGTCCTTGCTGCCGCCCCACATGGCTTCACGCATGGCCGGGGTGAGGCGCGCGTCTTCCAGGATCTCGATGCGCCGCTCGCTGGGCTTGCCGGCGTCGGCCACGATCGTCGATTGATGCACGACATATTCGATGGGCTTGCCCGGCGAACAGGCGGCGAGCGAAAGCGACAGGAGCGGCAGAACCAGCAGGCGGGACATTCAGGCAGGATCCGGAAGAAGCGCGGCGCGGGCACCCTAGGCGAGAGAAGGCCTCGCCGCCAAGAGCCTATCGGGCAGGCTGGATCAGGTCGGCTGGATCAGGCCGGCTGGATCAGGCCGGGCCGAACTGCGTCGCGACGTCGCCCTGGAACGTGAGCGGCCCGGTATGGCTGAGGCGGCTTTGGAGATCTGCCCAGATCTCGCCGCCCATTGCCGTCCAGCGCCGGCAGAAGCTGAAGTCTTCGGAGAGATAGGTGCCGGTCTCCCGGTCGATCAGGCAGTCGAACAGAGCATAGCGGTGCGGGCTGTCCTTGAGCGGGTCGTTCGCCTGGTGCTCGCGGGCGTATTTCAGCTCCGCGTAGTGCGCTTGCATGCGCTCCAGCACCGGGCGCCGGATCATCAGGAAGCCGGTGCCGGCATAGCGCACGCGGGCAAAGCCGTCCCTGACGCCGATGCGGCCGGGGTCGAGGAATTCGAGGACATAGGAGAGCGCCGCCGCCTCGATCGGCTCGCGCCCCTGGGCCGCGACCGCCTTCACCTTGGGCCAGTCGATCTTCTTGGTCGGATAGACCCCGGCCGCCATGTCCGCACCGAAATCCAGGAGCCGGAACGCCGCTTCCGGCTCGAAGCCAATGTCGGCGTCGACGAACAGCAGGTGCGTCGCGGCCGGATTGCCGAGGAAATGCGCCACGACATTCTGGCGCGCGCGGGTGACCAGTGCGTCGCCGCCCTGCAGCAGTACCGTGAAGCCGATGCCGCGCTGGTCGCACGCGCGCTGCAGCTTCAGGAGCGAGACGGCGAACTGGCTCGTCACCTGGCCGCCATAGCAGGGCGTGCCGATGGCGAGATGGACAGGGGCATCGGTCACGCAGCACTCTCCTCGGGCAGATCCATGGTCAGTAGGCGGGCAAGCCGCTCGGCCGAGAGGGTGCCAGGAGCAGCGGAATAGACGGTGACGCTGAGCTCGAGCGCTTCGCCTGCGTGGAGGACGGTGTGGTCCAGTTCGAGGTAGCCCACGATCGGGTGCTGGAAGCGCTTCAAGCCGTCGGCCGGCGCCAGGACGTCATGCTGCTGCCACAGCGGCCGGAAGTCGGGCGAGGCGTGCCACAGATCGTCCACCAGGCTCTGGAAGGCCGGATGGCCGCCCGAGCGGGCGAAGTCCGTGCGGAAGCGGGCGATGGAGCGCCTGGCCGCGATTTCCCAATCCGGCAGGATCCGGCGGAAGTGTGGCTCGGCGAACATCAGCCATAGCATGTTGCGCTCGCGCGGTGGCCGTCGGCTGAAGTCGATGATCAGCCGTTCGGCGCCCCGGTTCCAGGCGACGGCGTCCCAGCGTCCGTTGCGCACGACGACCGGCTGGTCGTGCAGGCTGTCGATCATGCGCCGGAGCAGCGGGCTCACCGACGCCGCCATCTCGGACGGGACCGCGGGCGCGGCGCGGCCGGTGAGCACGAAGAGATGCGCCCGCTCTGTCGCGTCGAGCCTGAGTGCCGTCGCGATCCGGTCGAGCGCCGCGGTCGAGACCTGGATGTCGCGGCCCTGTTCGAGCCAAGTGTACCAGGTGACGCCGAGGCCGGCGAGCTGGGCTACCTCCTCGCGTCGGAGGCCGGGCGTGCGCCGGCGGCCGCCGGTGGGCAAGCCGACCGCCTCCGGCTGCAGCTTCGCGCGCTGGCTGATGAGAAATGCCGCGAGGCCGGCCCGGTCGACCGTGATCGCACTCATCATGGTATCTCCTATACCAGGATAACTGCTTAGATTGTCCTAGTACCTCTGAGCGGCCATTCTGTCGCTACCGCGCGTCCGCATCCAGCGAAATCGACATTCCCGGCGGACGCGTTCAAGGAGATAGAAATGTCTGATCACACGCCGGCGCCCCGGTTCTGGGCGCCGATCTCGGTGCTGCTGCTCGGCGCCTTCGTCGTGGCGCTCGACAATTTCATCGTCAATGTCGCGATCCCCCGGCTCAAGGCCGACTTCAACACCGGCTACGGCACAATCCAGCTGATCATTGTGGCCTATGGCCTGGCCTACGGCATGAGCCTTGTGACCGGCGGGCGTCTCGGCGACCTCTATGGCCGCAAGCGCATGTATCTCTTGGGCTTCGCCGGCTTCACCCTCGCCTCGCTCCTGTGCGGCCTCGCCCCGTCGCCCGCGTTTCTGGTCGCGGCCCGGCTGTTGCAGGGTATCACGGGTGCCGTCCTGCACCCGCAGATCGTCGCCATGCTGCGGGTCCAGATGGCGCCGGAGCGGCGGCGCTTCGCCTTCGCGCTCTATGGTTCGGCGCTCGGCCTGGGCGCCATCGCCGGCCAGCTCCTGGGTGGGGCACTCGTCGACTGGGACTGGCTCGGCCTCGGCTGGCGCCTCGTCTTCCTGGTCAACCTGCCGGTCGGTCTCATTGCCGTACCGGCGGCGGCTCTGTTGCTGGACGAGACGCTGCGGGCAAAGCGCGTCCGGTTCGATGTGCCCGGCATGGCGCTCGCGGCGCTCACCCTCGGCGCCGTGCTGACGCCGCTCATTCTCGGCCGCGAGGCCGGCTGGCCGCTCTGGACCTGGGCCTCGTTCGCGGTGAGCCTGCCGCTCGGCGGGGCCTTCGTGCGCCGCGAGCGGGAGCTCAGCTGGATGGGCCGGGCGCCGCTCGTCGATTTCCGCCTGTTCCGCGCCCCCGCCTTCGTCAGCGGGCTGCTGCTCTCCGGCACTTTCTTCACGACGCTCAATTCCTTCTACATGGCACTGACGCTGCTGGAGCAGCTGGGTCTCGGCGCATCGGCGTTCGAGACCGGGCTCGTGTTCCTGCCGCTCGGCCTCACCTTCCTCGTGGGCACGCTCGCGGCCGTCCGGCTCGGCGGGCGGCGGACGCTCGATCTCGGGCTCCTGTTCACGCTCGCGGGCTATGGGCTGCTGTTCTCGGTTGGCCATGTCGTCGGGCCGGACTGGCCGGTGCGGGCGCTGGTGCCGGGTCTCGCGGTGCTGGGGCTGGGCCAGGGCCTGTTCATCACGCCGCTCCTGAACGTGATCCTGGCGCGGGTCGATGCGGCCGAGGCGGGCAGCGCCGCGGGCGTGCTCGCGACTGCGCAGCAGACGGGCGGCGCGCTCGGCATCGCGATCGTCGGGCTCCTGTTCTTCGGGGCGCTCGACGGCGGCGTCGGGGGCTTCCGCCATGGCTTCGAGCACGTTGCGGAATACGCGTTCGGCGTCTCGCTCGTCTGCCTCGTTCTGCTGCGCCGGCTCGACCAGTCGCACCGCCGGGCGGCGAGCGTCGGGGTAGAGCCGGCCTGACAGGTTGGCGAGGGCGGATCAGGCGGTGACCTTGGCCTTGGCGGCGGCGGGCTTCGCCGCCGGCTCGCCGTCGCCCTCGGTCAGCACGCGGACGAGCGCCTCGCGGATGTCGCGGATCTTGCTCTCGTGCTCGATCTTGAGACCGAAGATGTCCTTTACATAGAAGACGTCGACGACCTTCTCGCCATAGGTCGTGATCTTGGCGCCGGAAATCTGCACACCCTGGGCGGTCAAGGCCCGCGTCAAGTCGAACAGCAGCGCCGGTCGGTCGCGGCCGTTGACCTCGACGACCGTGTGGGCGGCCGACGCCTTGTTGTCGATCAGCACGCGCGGCGCCACGGTGAAGACCCGCGTGCGGCTCGGCAGCGCCGGCCGGCGCTTCAGCTCCTTGCGCGGGTCGAGCTTGCCGCCCAGCACGTTCTCGAACAGCACGGCGAGCCGCGCCAGCTTGTCGGGCCGGTCGAACGCGTCGCCCTGGGCGTCCTGAACCCAGAACGTGTCGAGCGCCATGCCGTTCACCATGGTGACGATGCGCGCGTCGACGATCATGGCGCCGGCGAGCGACAGGGCACCGGCGATGCGCGAGAACAGGCCCGGATGGTCGGCGGTATAGACCGTGACCTCGGTGACCGAGCGGGAGAGATCGACCCGGTTCGCGACCGTGAGCGGCGCCTGGTTCCGGTCGGCCTCGCGCATGAGCCGCGCGTGGCGGGCGAGCGTCACCGGATCGTGGCTCAGCCAATAGAACGGATAGCCGCGCTGGGTGAAGGCGGCGAAGTCCGCGGCGTCGAATTCCGGCAAGAGCTCGCGCACCTGCTCCTGCACCTTGGCGATGCGCACGTCGCGCGGATCGGCCACGACCCCGCCGGACATGAGTTCCTGCGCACGCCGATAGAGCTCGCGCAGCAGCGCCGCCTTCCAGCCGTTCCAGACATTGGGGCCGACCGCGCGGATATCGCAGGCGGTCAGGATCAGGAGCAGCTTCAGACGCTCGGGCGACTGCACCCGCGCCACGAAATCCTGGATCGTCTTCGGATCGTCGATGTCGCGCTTGAAGGCGGTCCGGCTCATGACGAGGTGGTGGAGCACCAGCCACGAAACGGTCTCGGTCTCCTCGGCGTCGAGGCCGAGCCGGGGCCCGAGCTTCAGCGCGATCTTGGCGCCCAGTTCCGAATGGTCGCCCGGCCGGCCCTTGGCGATGTCATGCAGCAGGACGGCAAGGTAGAGCGCACGGCGGGACGCGATCGTGTCGACGATCGAGCTCGCCAGCGGCAGCTCGTCCTTGAGCTCGCCCGCTTCGATCTTGTGCAGCTGGGCGAGTGCGAAGATCGTGTGCTCGTCGACCGTGTACACATGGTACATGTCGTACTGCATCTGGGCCACGACCCGGCCGAAATCCGGGATGAAGCGGCCGAACACACCCGCCTCATTGAGCCGTCTGAGGCTGTTCTCCGGATCGATGCGCGAGGTCAGGATCTCCATGAACAGCCGGTTGGCCTCGGGATCCGCCCTGAGCTTGCCGTCGATGAGCTTCAGCGACTGGGTGACGAGCCGGATCGCATGCGGATGGATGTCGAGCCGGTGGGTCTCGGCGACATGGAACAGGCGCAAGAGATTGACCGGGTCGTCCTCGAACGCCCGGTCGGACACGAGCGACAGCCGCCCGCCATCGATCTTGAAGCCTTCGATCGACTTGGTGCCAGGGATGAGCCGCCGCCACAGCGACACGGGCTTGCGCTTCTGTTCGGCCTCGAGTGCGGCGATGAAGATGCGCGTCAGGTCGCCCACGTCCTTCGCGATCAGGAAGTAGTGCTTCATGAAGCGCTCGACGCCGCGCGAGCCGGCATGGTCCGTATAGCCCATGCGCCGGCCGATCTCGGCCTGCACGTCGAAAGTGAGCCGTTCCTCGGGCCGGCCGGTCAGGTAATGCAGGTGGCAGCGCACGGTCCACAGGAAGATCTCGGCGCGATGGAACCGGCTCGCCTCGTCCCGACTCAAGATGCCGCGCTCGACCAGCTCGTCGAGGCCACGCACCCGGAACAGGTATTTGGCGATCCAGAGCAAGCCGTGCAGGTCGCGCAAGCCGCCCTTGCCTTCCTTGATGTTGGGCTCCAGCACGTAGCGGCTGTCGCCGAGGCGCTGATGCCGCTGGTCGCGCTCGGCGAGCTTCGCGTCGACGAAGCCGATGCCGCTGCCCTCGATCACCTCGCGCTCGAACCGCTTCTCCAGGTCCGCGAACAGGTCCTCGTCGCCCGAGATGAGCCGTGCCTCGAGGAGCGCCGTGCGGATCGTGATGTCGCCTGTCGCCTGGCGCAGGCTGTCGTCGACCGAACGGGTCGCGTGCCCGACCTTGAGGCCGAGGTCCCACAGCACATAGAGCAGGAACTCGATCACCTGCTCGGTATGGGGCGTCGCCTTGTAGGGCAGCAGGAACAGGAGATCGATGTCCGACTGCGGCGCGAGCTCCGCCCGGCCATAGCCGCCGACCGCGCAGATCGCGAGCTTCTCGCCCTTGGTCGGGTTCGAGACCCGGAACAGGGTCTGCGCCGTGATGCGATGGAGTGCCCGCACGATCGTGTCGATCAGCCAGGAGGTGCCGGCCATGGCCATTGCCCCGTCCTGGCTCGCCATGAAGCGCGTCTCGATCTCGCGCCGGCCGGCCTGCAGCACCGGCTTCAGCTCCGCGACCAGCGCCTGCTGCGGCGAACGCGCACCGCGCTCCCCGATCGCGGCGCTCAGAACCGCGTCGAGCGCCGCCGGATCGACGATCCGTTCGGGATGAGCCACGTGCTGCATCCCGTCATTTCGCCGGGGAATGTCGATCGGCGCAACAGCCGCGTCTGGCGGGGCGGCCTTGCTGCGTCTGAAACCGGCGCGCGAGCGGGCGAGAGGGCGCATGGGCGATTGTTCCGGCTGAAAAGATCAGAGGTTTGACCGCAGATGTGATGCCGCACAAGGCTTAAGAAAAGTGCAAGGCTGGCAACGCCGCGCGGCAAATCCCATCAGCCGCGCGCGAGCCCGACCAGCTGGTAGACGAGATCGAGCGCCGCCCTGGGGGTGAGCTCATCCGGGTTGATCGCCTTCACCGCCTCCTCGATGGGTGACGGCGGCGGGGGCGAGACCTTTGAGGTCGGGCGCCGGGCCGCGCTGAAGAGGGGCAGGTCGTCGGCGAGCCGGGTCAAGGCACTGCCGGCCTCGCCCTGCTCCAGGATCTCCAGCACTTCCTCGGCGCGCGCCACGACGGGCTTCGGCAGGCCTGCGAGCTTCGCCACATGGATGCCGTAGGACCGGTCGGCCGCCCCTGGCGCTACCTCGTGCAGGAACACGACGTCGCCCTGCCACTCCTTGACCCGCATGGTGTAGCAGGCAAGGTCGGGCAACTGGGCGGCGAGCGCCGTCAGCTCGTGATAGTGGGTCGCGAACAGTGCCCGGCAGCGGTTCGCCTGATGCAGATGCTCGACCGCGGCCCAGGCGATCGACAGGCCGTCGTAGGTCGCGGTCCCGCGCCCGATCTCGTCCAGGATGACGAGCGCCCGCGGGCCCGACTGGTTCAGGATCGCCGCGGTCTCGACCATCTCGACCATGAAGGTCGAACGGCCGCGTGCCAGATCGTCGGCGGCACCGACGCGGCTGTAGAGCCGGTCGACGATGCCGATCCTGGCACGCTCCGCCGGCACGTAGCAGCCGATCTGGGCCAGGATGGCGATGAGCGCGTTCTGGCGCAGGAACGTGCTCTTGCCGGCCATGTTCGGGCCGGTCAAGAGCCAGAGCCGCCGGCCCGGCTCGAGCGTGCAGTCGTTGCCGACGAAGCTGGTCCCCGCAGGCAGGCTCGCCTCGACCACCGGGTGGCGCCCACCGACGATGTCGAACGCGACGCTGTCCTCGATCTCCGGCCGGCAGTAGCGCCGCTCGACCGCAAGCTCGCCGTGGCTCGCCGCGACGTCGAGCTGGGCCAGCGCCGCGGCGGCGCGCTGGATCGGCTCCGCCCGTTCGACCGCCTCGCGCACCAGGTCGTCGAAGAGCGCCAGCTCCAGCGCCAGCGCCTTGTCGCCGGCCTGGCCGATGCGCGTCTCGATCTCGGAAAGCTCGACCGTGGTGAAGCGCATGGCGTTCGCCATGGTCTGGCGATGGATGAAGCGGCCACCGGCGCCATAGTCGAGCTTCGACGCATGGGTCGGCGTCACCTCGATATAATAGCCCAGTACGTTGTTGTGCCGGATCTTGAGGCTGGCGACGCCGGTCTCCTCGGCATAGCGCGCCTGAAGGGCGGCCATCATGCGCCGGCTCTCGTCGCGCAAGCTCCGCCATTCGTCGAGCTCGGCGGAATAGCCGGCTGCGATGAAGCCGCCGTCGCGCGCCAGAAGGGGCAGGTCGGCCGCGAGCGCGCGCGCCAAGCGGTCGACGAGTACCGCATGTTCGCCGAGGTCGACGCCGGCCTGGCGCAAGAGGCTGCCGGCGACGGCTTCGGGCCGGGCCAGCACCAGCGGGCGGATGCGCGCGGTGGCCGCGAGCCCGTCGCGCAAGCCCGCCAAATCGCGCGGGCCGCCGCGGCCGAGGCCGAGCCGCGAGAGGGCGCGCGCCATGTCCGGGCATTCCTTGAGAAAGGCGCGGAGGTCGCTGCGGAAACGCTCGTCGCGCACGAAGACCTCGACCAGGTCGAGCCGTGCGTTGATCAGGCCGGGATCGGTCAGCGGCCCGGCGAGCTCGGCCGCGAGCCGGCGGGCGCCGGCGCCGGTCTGGGTCCGGTCGATGGTTGCGAGCAGGCTGCCGCGCCGCTCGCCGGAAAGCGTCTGCGCCAGTTCCAGGTTGCGCCGCGTCGCGGCGTCGATCTCCATGACCGCGCCGGCCGAGAGGCGGCGGGGAGGCCCAAGCTTCGGGTGCTTGCCCTGCTGCGTCAGATCGATGTAGTCGACGAGCGCCCCGCCCGCGGCATATTCGGCCCGACCGAACGTGCCGAAACCGTCCAGCGTGCCGACGCCGTAGAGCTGGGCCAGGCGCCGGCGCCCGCTCTCGCTGTCGAAGCGCGCGCCCGGCAGCGGCGTCAGCACCGCCTTCCAGTCGCCCAGCACCTCGAACAGCTCCGGCCGCTGCAACAGCCGGTCGGCGATCAGGAGCTCGCCCGGGGCGAGCCGCGCCAGCGCTGCGCCGACCTGGGCCGCCTCCAGCGGCTGGAACTCGACCTCACCGGTCGAAAGCTCGGCCGAGGCGAGTGCCAGCTCGCCCGCCGCCTCGGCCAGGGCGGCCAGGAAATTGTGCCGGCGCGCGTCGAGGAGATTGTCCTCGGTCACCGTGCCCGAGGTCACGATGCGAACGACGCCGCGGCGGACCGGCTGCTTGCCGCCGCGCTTCTTCGCCTCCGCCGGGTCCTCCATCTGCTCGCAGATCGCGACGCGGAAGCCTTGGCGGATGAGGCGGGCCAGATAGGCGTCGGCGGCATGGATCGGCACGCCGCACATCGGGATGTCGGCGCCATCGTGCTTGCCGCGCCGGGTGAGCGTGATGTCGAGCGCCACCGACGCCTTCGCCGCATCGTCGAAGAACAGCTCGTAGAAATCGCCCATCCGGTAGAACAAGAGATGGTCCGGATGCTGCCGCTTGATCTCGAGATACTGCGCCATCATCGGCGTCGCCGGCTCGGCGGCGAGGATGCGGGCGGTGGTCTCTCTCTCGGGCTCGGGAAGATCGGATTGGAGATCGGATTGGAGATCGGATTCGGGCGACATCAGGCCTGGGGCAGAGTGGAGCGGGCAGAACCGCCTCGATAGCACGCCCGGGCGAAATCCACGAGACCGCCCGTTGCGGCGGCGGCACGACGGGGTGGTGCGCCCCTTGGTTTAGGTTAACGGAAGCTTTGACCCGGACGGGCGAACCGGGCAAAGCTCATGGTTGGTTTCGTAAGGTGGCTAATCTCCGAAACGACGAAACGGCTCGGAGATGCGGGAGGAGACGAGGTTATGGAGGATAACAGCCGGCGCATCACCGAAGAGGAAGCGCTGCGATTTCACGCGGAGGGCAAGCCCGGCAAGATCGAGATCGCGCCGACCAAGCCGCTCACGACCCAGCGCGACCTGTCGCTGGCCTATTCTCCCGGCGTCGCCTATCCCTGCCTGCACATCGCCAAGGACCCGGCGACCGCCTATGACTACACGGCCAAGGGCAATGTCGTGGCCGTCATCTCGAACGGCACCGCGGTTCTGGGCCTGGGCGACCTGGGCGCGCTCGCGTCCAAGCCGGTGATGGAGGGCAAGGCCGTCCTCTTCAAGCGCTTCGCGGACATCGACTCGATCGATCTCGAGGTCGACACGCGCGACGTCGACCAGTTCATCAATGCGGTGCGCTATCTGGGCCCGAGCTTCGGCGGCATCAATCTCGAGGACATCAAGGCGCCGGAATGCTTCATCATCGAGCAGCGCCTGCGCGAGCTCATGGACATTCCGGTCTTCCACGACGACCAGCACGGCACGGCCATCATCGCGTCGGCCGGCCTCATCAACGCCTGCAACCTGACCGGCCGGTCCTTGAAGGACGTGAAGCTGGTGGTGAACGGCGCCGGTGCCGCCTCGATCGCCTGCATCGAGCTCTTGAAGGCCATGGGCGTCGGCCACGACAACGTCATCATGTGCGACACCAAGGGTGTCATCTACCAGGGCCGCACCGAGGGCATGAACCAATGGAAGTCGGCGCACGCGGTCAAGACCGAGGCGCGGACGCTCGGCGAGGCGCTCGAGGGTGCCGACGCGTTCTTCGGCCTGTCGGTCAAGGGGGCCGTCACCCAGGACATGGTGAAGAAGATGGCGAAGCAGCCGATCATCTTCGCCATGGCCAACCCGGATCCTGAGATCACGCCGGAAGATGTGAAGGCGGTCCGGCCCGACGCGCTGGTCGCGACCGGGCGCTCGGACTATCCGAACCAGGTGAACAACGTCCTGGGCTTCCCCTATATCTTCCGCGGCGCGCTCGACACGCGCGCCCCCACGATCAACGAGCCGATGAAGATCGCCGCTGCCGAGGCGCTGGCGGCGCTGGCGCGCGAAGACGTGCCCGACGAGGTCGCCGCCGCCTATTCCGGCCGGCGGCTCACCTATGGCCCGGAGTACCTGATCCCGGCGCCGTTCGACCCGCGGCTCATCTCGCATGTGCCGGTCGCAGTCGCCAGGGCGGCGATGGAATCGGGTGTCGCGCACAAGCCGATCGCCGACCTCAATGCCTATGCACGCCTGCTCGCGACCCGCATGAACCCGGTCGCGGGCTCGCTGCAGGGTATCTTCGAATCCGTGCGCTCGAAGCCGAAGCGGATCGTCTTCGCCGAGGGCGAGGAAGAGAAGGTCATGCGCGCGGCGCTCGAGTTCAAGAACGCCGGCTACGGCATGCCGGTGCTGATCGGCCGCGAGGAGCGGGTGCACGCGACCCTGAAGTCGATCGGCCTTTCGGCGCCGGACGGGCTCGAGGTCCACAACGCGCGGCTCAGCCACAACAACAAGACTTACACCGACTTCCTGTTCAAGCGGTTGCAGCGCAAGGGCTTCCTCTATCGCGACTGCCAGCGGCTCGTGAACCAGGACCGCAACGTGTTTGCCGCCTGCATGGTGGCGATGGGCGACGCCGACGCGATGGTGACCGGCACGACGCGCAGCTACGCCGCCGCGTTCGAGGAAATCACCCGGGTGCTCGACGCCAAGCCGAACAAGCGGCTCTTGGGTCTCATGATGATGATCGCGCGCGGCCGTACCGTGTTTGTCGCCGACACCACGGTCCACGAGCTGCCGACGCCGGAGGAGCTCGCCGACATCGCCGAGCAGGCGGCCGACACCGCCCGCCAGATGGGTGCCGTGCCGCGTGTCGCCCTCCTCTCCTTCTCGAACTTCGGCAACCCGATGCGCGAAAAGGCGCAGCGTGTGCGTGCCGCGGTCGAGGTGCTCGACCGCCGCAAGGTCGATTTCGAATATGACGGCGAGATGTCGGCCGACGTGGCGCTCGATTTCAACCTGATGCGCCGGAGCTACCCGTTCTGCCGCCTGACCGGCCCGGCCAACGTGCTGGTCATGCCGGCGCTCCATACCGCGAACGTCTCGTCCAAGCTGCTGCAGCAGCTGGGGGGCGGCACGGTGATCGGGCCGATCCTGCTCGGCCTCGAGAAGCCGGTGCAGATCGTCGAGATGGGGGCGACGGTGTCCGACATCGTCAATCTGGCGGCGCTGGCATCCTACGAGGCCATCTCATAGGTTGTATTACAAGTGTTTGCGACCGTTCGATGAAATTTCGGACGGTCGTCATGAAACGGCAACATCAGTGACGGATACCTCGGAGCTACGCGGATCGAACCCGGTCGACGGGACGGAGCGGCAAAGTGCCGCTCCGGAGGCGGTACCGCGTCAGGAAGGTCCCCGTCCCCTTATGCCGTTTCGCCGCTTCGTCGCCTCCATTGCGCTCATGGCCGGTGTCGTGCTGCTCGCGTTTGCGGCTCTGGTGATCGATGGCGACCTGCGGATCTGGCCGGCCGTGATTGCCGGCATTCTGGTGATCGGCTGCCACGCGCTCCTGCTGCGCGCCTTCCTCGATGGGCTGGCACGGCTCCGCGCCGGCGTCGAGGAGATCCTGGTCGACCCGGAACGGGCGGTGCCGGTCGTCCGCTCGTCGAGCCCGGCGGTCAACGAGCTGTGGCTTGCGATCATGCGGCTCACCCGCGTCTGGCGCCAGCGCATCAGCGGGCTCGAGATCGAACTCGCCGGGTCCAATACCGTGCTGGCAGCGCTGCCCGACCCGCTCATCCTCGTCAACGAGCGGCGCGAGGTCGTGCGGCAGAACGCCGCCGCCAAGGCGCTGTTCGGAGACCATGTACTGCGCCGCGACCTGGCGGTGGCCCTCCGGCAGCCGCCGCTCCTGGCCGCGGTCGACGCGGTCGTGGCCGGCGGCAGCGGCCGGCTCGTCGAGTTCGAGCTCTCGAGCCCGGTCGAGCGCCACATGACGGCGCGCATCGATCCCCTGCCTGCCCGGACCGAGGACGGCGTCATCCTGCTGGTCTCGCTCCATGACCTGACCTCGGCCAAGCGGGCGGAGCAGATGCGCGCGGATTTCGTCGCCAACGCCAGCCACGAGCTCCGGACGCCGCTCTCGACGCTGGTGGGTTTCATCGAGACGCTGCAGGGGCCGGCGGCCGACGACGAGGAGGCGCGGGTCAAGTTCCTTGCCATCATGCAGCAGCAGGCCTCGCGCATGGCGCGGCTGGTCGAGGATCTCCTGTCGCTCTCGCGCATCGAAATGAACGAGCACCAGCCGCCGACGACGCCGATCGAGGTCGTGACGGTGCTGCGCCACGTGGCGCAGACGCTGGAGCTCAAGGCCGCGGCGCGCGGCATGACGATCGACTTCGACGTGGCGGACGAGCGCGTCCGGGCGGTGGGCGACGCCGACGAGCTCGCCCAGCTGTTCCAGAACCTGATCGACAACGCGATCAAATATGCCCGGCCGAACACGCCGATCACGCTCGGCGTCGGCCCGTCGCGGCGCGTCAAGGAGGGGGTCGCGATCAAGGTGCGCGATCGCGGCGAGGGCATCCCGCGCAATCATCTGCCGCGGCTGACCGAACGGTTCTACCGCGTCGATACGGCGCGCTCGCGTGAGATGGGCGGCACCGGCCTCGGCCTCGCCATCGTGAAGCACATCATCAACCGGCACCGCGGCCAGCTCGAGATCGACAGCGAGATCGGCGAGGGCACGACCTTCACGGTGCACCTGCGCAGCTCGATCCCGGGCCCGGCGACAGCGCCCGGCTCGAAGGCGGACGACAAGCGCGCTGCGGGTTGAGCGGCCTCCCGCCGGACCCTGCGGCGAGAGGCCGCAAACTCGTATCAATGCCTGTGTGCCGTGCAGGGCGGCATTAATCAAAGCAGCTTCAAACTGTCATCTAACTGTCATCTGACAGCTGTATCTCGTCGGGCGTGGGCAGACGCGCCGTCGGCGCGGTGGGGATCCCACAAGAAACTTTGGGAGATCGTTTCGTGAATGCACTCAGCAGGAAGCTGATCGGGGCCGCGTTTGTTGGCGCCATCTCGCTGACCGCCGTCGGTGCCCAGGCTGCCGATATCTCTGGCGCCGGCTCGACCTTTGCTTACCCGATCCTCTCCAAGTGGGCCGAAGCCTACAAGGCGAAGGCCAACGTCGGCATGAACTATCAGTCGATCGGTTCGGGCGGCGGCATCAAGCAGATCAATGCCAAGACCGTCGATTTCGGCGCGACCGACATGCCGCTCGAGCAGAAGGACCTGGACGGCCCGGGTCTGGCCCAGTTCCCGATCATCATGGGCGGCATCGTCCCGGTCATCAACGTCAAGGGCATCGACGCCGGCAAGCTCAAGCTGACCGGCAAGATCCTGGCCGACATCTATCTCGGCATGATCAGCAACTGGAACGACAAGGCGATCGCCGCGATCAATCCGGGCCTGAAGCTGCCGGACCTCGCGATCGCGCCGGTCTACCGGTCGGACGGGTCGGGCACGACCTTCAACTTCACCTACTATCTGGCCGAGGAATCGCCGGAGTGGAAGGACAAGATCGGCGTCAACACGGCGGTCCAGTTCCCGCAGGGCATCGGCGGCAAGGGTAACGAAGGCGTTTCGGCCTTCACGAGCCGCACCGACGGCGCCATCGGCTACGTCGAATACGCCTATGCGAAGCAGAACAAGCTCGCCTATGCGCTGGTGCAGAACAAGGAAGGCGCCTTCCCGGAGCCGAACCTGAAGAGCTTCCAGGCTGCCGCCGCGAACGCCGACTGGGCCCATGCCACGGGCTTCAAGGTGATCCTGGCGAACCAGCCGGGCAAGGACAGCTGGCCGATGACCGCGTCGACCTGGGCGCTCGTCTACAAGAACCAGGACAAGGCCGACATCGGCAAGTCGGTGCTGACGTTCTTCGACTATGCCTATAAGAATGGTCAGCCGGCGGCCGAATCGCTCGACTATGTCCCGATGCCGGACAATGTCGTGAAGCTGATCGAGGAGAGCTGGGCCAAGGACGTCAAGGGCGACGGCAAGGCGCTCTGGCCGTAAGCCTGAACCAGACTTCCTGAAAGCTGTGGGGGAAGGGCGGCATTCTGCTACCCTTCCCTCGCGCGCATGAGGAGCAAGACGCGACCCATGGTCGATATTCCCAGCAGCAGCAGCAGAGTGCTTCAACTGCGCGGCCCGCAGCATCTGTTCGACAGGCTGTTCCGCAGCGCCACTCTGTTCTTCGGACTGTTCATCCTGCTGCTCCTGGGCGGCGTGGCAGTCTCGCTCGTCGTGGGATCGTCCGCGGCGTTCAGCAAGTTCGGCCTGCCGTTCCTCTGGACCGACATCTGGAACCCGGCGACGGAACGGTTCGGCGCCCTCGTGCCGATCTACGGCACGCTCATGACCTCGCTCATCGCGATGGTCGTCGGCATTCCCTTGAGCTTCGGCGTTGCCGTCTTCATCACCGAGCTGTGCCCGCCGGTGCTGAAGCGCCCGCTGTCGATCGCGATCGAGCTTCTGGCTGGCATCCCCAGCATCATCTACGGCATCTGGGGCCTGTTCGTGTTCGCGCCCTTCCTGCAGGCGTATGTCCAGCCGTTCCTGATCGCGACCCTGGGCCACATCCCGGGGCTGGGCGTGCTCTTCGCCGGCCCGCCGTTCGGCATCGGCATCCTGACCGCCGGCCTCATCCTCGCGATCATGGTGCTGCCGTTCATCTCGTCGATCATGCGCGACGTGTTCGAGACCGTGCCCCCCATGCTGCGCGAGTCCGCCTACGGGCTCGGCTGCACGACGTGGGAGGTGATCTGGCGCGTGGTGCTGCCCTACACCAAGGTCGGCGTCGTCGGCGGCATCATGCTGGGCCTCGGCCGTGCCATGGGCGAGACCATGGCGGTCACCTTCGTGATCGGCAACGCCCACCAGATCCGGACCTCGCTGCTGGCACCGGGCACGACGATCTCCTCAGCGCTCGCTAATGAATTCACCGAGGCGACGACGCCGGTCTACACCTCGTCGCTCATCACCCTCGGCCTCATCCTGTTCTTCATCACCTTCATCGTGCTGGCGGCGGCGAAATACATGCTGATCCGCATGCAGCGCCAGGCGGGGGGCTGAGCCATGGCCAAGGATCTCGCGCGTTACGCGCGGCGCCAGCGCAAGAACTGGATCGTCCTGGGTCTCTCGCTCTGCGCCACCGGCGTCGGCCTGTTCTTCCTCGGTGCCATTCTCTATGCCCTCCTGGTCGAGGGCATCGCGGCCATCCGGCCGTCGCTCTTCACCGAGATGACGCCGGCGCCCGGCAGCGACGGCGGCCTGTTGAACGCGCTCTTCGGCTCAGCGGTCATGACGATCGTCGGCACGGTTGTCGGCACGCCGATCGGCGTCCTGGTCGGCACCTACGTCGCCGAATACAGCCGTGGCAACAAGCTCGGCCAGGCGATCCAGTTCATCAATGACGTGCTGCTCTCGGCACCGTCGATCATCGTCGGCCTGTTCATCTACCAGCTGATGGTCGTGCCGATGGGCCATTTCTCCGGCTGGGCCGGCAGCATGACGCTCGCCATCCTGGTGATCCCGGTCGTGACCCGCACGACCGTCGACATGCTGGCGCTGGTGCCGAACGCGCTCCGCGAGGCGGCGGCGGCCTTGGGCACGCCGAAATGGCGCATCACGGTCTCGGTGTGCTATCGCGCGGCGCGCCAGGGCATGCTCACCGGCATCATGCTCGCGGTCGCCCGCATCAGCGGCGAGACGGCACCGCTGCTCTTCACCGTGCTCTCGAACCAGTTCTGGAGCACCGACATGAACCGGCCGATCGCGAGCCTGCCGGTCGTCATTTCGAATTTCGCGCTCAGCCCCTATCCTGACTGGCAGCGCCTCGCCTGGGGCGGCGCGCTTCTGATCACGCTCGCGATCCTGTGCCTCAACATCACCGCCCGCTCCCTCGCCTCCTTCGGCAGTATCAAGCAATGAACTCAGAGCCCCTGAAGACGCCCGCCGGCGAGCCGAACTACTCCGATGTCGCTTCGTCCGGTCTCGGTGCGGCCGCGGTGTCGCCGACGAAGGATCCGGTCGCGGCCGGCAAGCTGGTCGAGAAGATCGAGATCAAGGATCTGCGCTTCTACTACAAGAAGTACGAGGCGCTGAAGACGATCAACCTGACGCTCGCCGACAAGCGGGTGACTGCGTTCATCGGTCCCTCGGGCTGCGGCAAGTCGACCCTGCTGCGCGTGCTAAACCGCATGTACGCGCTCTATCCGGAGCAGCGGGCAGAGGGCCAGGTGCTGGTCGACGGCGAGAACATCCTCGACCCCAAGGTCGACCTCAACCTGCTCCGGGCCAAGATCGGCATGGTGTTCCAGAAGCCGACGCCGTTCCCGATGTCGATCTTCGACAACATCGCGTTCGGCATCAATCTCTACGAGGACCTGCCGCGCGCGGAGCTCGAGGACCGGGTCGAGCAGGCGCTCCGGAAGGCGGCCCTCTGGACCGAGGTCAAGGACAAGCTGAAGCAGTCGGGCCTGGGCCTCTCGGGCGGCCAGCAGCAGCGCCTCTGCATCGCGCGCGCCATCGCGGTGAAGCCAGAGATTCTGCTGCTGGACGAGCCCTGCTCGGCGCTCGACCCGATCTCGACCCAGAAGATCGAGGAGCTGATCTCGGAGCTTAAGACCGACTATTGCATCGTCATCGTCACCCACTCGATGCAGCAGGCGGCGCGCAGCTCCGATTTCACCGCCTTCATGTATCTGGGCGAGCTCATCGAGTTCAACGACACCGAGACGGTGTTCACGAACCCGCATAATAAGCGCACCGAGGATTACATCACCGGCCGGTTCGGCTGAGGCTCGAGAGCGAAAGCGCGGGGCAGGAGCAGGGCATGCCGACCGATCACATCATGAAGACCTACGACGACGAGCTGAAGCGGCTCAACAACGCCATCATCCGCATGGGTGGATTGGCGGAGAGCCAGGTCGCCGCCTCGATTCAGGCGACCGTCAAACGCGACAGCGAACTCGCCCACGAGGTCGTCGAGCAGGACGCGCAGGTCGATGCGCTCGAGGCCGAGGTCGAGGCGCTCGCCATGCGGCTCCTGGCGCTCAGGCAGCCGATGGCGCGCGACCTGCGCGAGATCGTCTCGTCGCTCAAGATCGCGTCCGACCTCGAACGGATCTGCGATTATGCGGCGAACGTGGCCAAGCGCTCGATCGCGCTCAACCAGGCGCCGGTGGCGAAGCCGGTCTACGCCATTCCGCGCATGGGCAAGCTCGCCCAGGCGCTGATCAAGGACGTGCTCGACGCCTATGTCCAGGGCGATGCCGACAAGGCCATGCACGTCTGGCTCTCGGACGAGGAGCTGGACGAGCTCTATACGAGCCTGTTCCGCGAACTCCTGACCTACATGATGGAAGATCCGCGCAGCATCACCGCCGGCACGCATCTCCTGTTCATGGCGAAGAATATCGAGCGGATCGGCGACCACGCGACCAACATTGCCGAGACGATCTACTACCTCATCCATGGCACGCCGTTGAAGGAGGCTCGGCCGAAGCGCGACCGGTCGAGCACCTCGGTCGTTCTGCCGGGGCCGGTCGCGGTCGCCACCACCGATAGCGAAGAGACGAAATGAAGCCTCTGGTCATGATCGTCGAGGACGAGGCGCCCCTCGTCACTCTGCTCAAGTACAATCTGGAAAAGGAAGGCTTCGGCGTCTGCGAGGCAACCGACGGCGAGGAGGCGCTGGTGCAGATCGCCGAGCGCAAGCCCGACGTCGTGCTGCTCGACTGGATGCTGCCGCTCGTCTCCGGCATCGAGGTCTGCCGCCAGATCCGCCGCTCGCCCACCTCGCGCACGCTGCCGGTCATCATGCTGACCGCGCGCGGCGAGGAGGCCGACAAGATCCGCGGCCTAAACAGCGGTGCCGACGACTACATCACCAAGCCGTTCAGCCCGTCGGAGCTGATCGCGCGGGTGCGCGCCGTCATGCGCCGGGCGAAGCCCGACAGCGCCGGCGAGAGCCTCGGCTTCGCCGACGTGTCGATGGATCTCGCAGCCCATCGCGTGACGCGCGGCGGCCGGCCGATCCATCTGGGCCCGACCGAGTTCCGCCTGCTGCGCTTCCTCCTGGAGCACCCGGGCCGGGTGTTCTCGCGCGAGCAGCTGCTGGACGCGGTCTGGGGCCACGACGTCTATGTCGAGCCGCGTACCGTCGACGTGCACATCCGCCGCCTGCGCAAGGCCCTGAACGGCCCGAACGAGATGGATGTCATCCGCACCGTCCGCTCCGCCGGCTACGCGCTCGACGAGGCGCGGGACTGAACGATATCCCCATCATTCCCGCGCAGGCGGGAATCCAGGGTTGCCGGAAAGATCCTTCGCTTGCCCTGGATCCCCGCCTCCGCAGGGATGACGGAATGAGAGCGTAGGTCCTCCAAAAGCAACAAAGGGCGCCGCCGGTCATCCGGCGGCGCCCTTCGCTTGTTCAATCCTAGGCCCGGCTCAGCGGTCGGCCCTGTAGCGCTCCATGCCCTGGCGGATGAGGTCGGCCGCCTCTTCCGGGCCGCACCAGTGCTTGACCTTCACCCACTTGCCCTTCTCCAGGTCCTTGTAGTGGGTGAAGAAATGCTCGATCTGCTCGATCAGGATGTGGTGGATGTCCTTGTAGGACGTCACGTCCTCGTAGAACGGGTGCAGCTTGTTGACCGGCACCGCCAGGATCTTCTCGTCCTGGCCGCTCTCGTCCTCCATGATCAGCGCGCCGATCGGGCGCGACGGCAGGACGACGCCCGGCACCAGCGGATGGCGGCCGAGGACCATGCAGTCGACCGGGTCGCCGTCGTCGGACAGCGTGTGCGGGATGAAGCCGTAATGGGCCGGATAATGCATCGCCGTATGCAGGAACCGGTCGACGAACATGGCACCCGATTCCTTGTCGACCTCGTACTTGACCGGCGGGCCGCCCATCGGGATTTCGATGATGACGTTGACGTCGTAGGGCGGATTCTTCCCGGTCGGGATCTTGCTGATATCCATTAGGCGTCTCGAAACGTTTGAGGTCGGTGAAGCGTCCAGCCGGAAGCGCCCGGAGGGAGCGCGGTCGCGATCAATGAGCTCTGGGCAATAGGCCCTGGGCTCTAACGCCCGCTGCTGCCGATTTCTTCCGCGAGGCCGCCCTCGGGCCGGGTCCGGAGCGCCAGCCACAGGAGCAGCGCCAGACCGGGCAGGGGCAGGCCGATCGAAAATACGAAGAACCACAGCCAGCCGAGCCAATCGGCAGCCGCACCGCCGGCGGATACGAAGAAGTTCCGGGCGAACGCGGCCAGCGCGGAGAGTAGCGCATATTGCGTTGCGGTATAAGTCCGGCTGCACAGGGCAGATAGGTACGCAACGAATGCCGCGGAGCCGATGCCGCCCGCGACGTTCTCGAACGCGATGGTCGCCGTCAGCACGGTCAGGTCATGGCCGGCGAGCGCCTGCGCCACATACATGGCGTTCGATCCCATCTGCAGGACGGCGCCCAGGAACAGCGTGCGGATGGTGCCGTAGCGATAGACGAGCGAGCCACCCAGCGCCACGCCGACGATCGTGGCGATGATGCCGAACACCTTGCTGATGCTGGCGATCTCGATCTTGGAGAAGCCCAGCGACAGATAGAGCGGCCCGGCGTAATGGCCGGTCACCGCATCGGCCATCTTGTAGACGAGAACGAAGAGGAGGATGAGAAACCAGCGCGGGCGCAGGGCGAAGTCGCGGAAGGGCGCCAGCACGGTCTCGGCGAAGCCGCCGCGCGGCGCGCGCTCGACCTGGGGCTCCGGCGTCGCCAGCACGGTCGCAACGCCGACCAGCATGAGTGCCGCCATGACCTGATAGGCGGCGGGCCAGCCCCAGGCGGCAGCGGCATAGAGCGCGCCCGCGCCGGACGCGATCATGCCCAGCCGATAGCCGAACTGGGTCGCGGCCGCACCGGCGCCCTGCTCCTCCGGCAGCAGAAGCTCGACGCGATAGGCGTCGACGACGATGTCCTGGCTCGCCGAAAAGAAGGCGACGAGCACGGCCATGAGGGCGGTCGGCACGGGGGCGGCCGCCGGGTCGGTCAGGCTCAGACCCAGGAGGCTGAGCGCGACGCCGGCCTGGAACAGGATCGCCCAGGAACGGCGGCGGCCGAGACGGCGGGTCAGGCCCGGGATGGCCAGCCGGTCGACCAGCGGCGCCCAGAGGAACTTGAAATTGTACGAGACGGCGACGAGTGCGAAGAGGCCGATCTCGCGCAGCGAGACCTGGGCGTCGGCGAGCCAGAGTGCCAGCGTCGAGCCGCTCAAGGCGAGCGGCAGCCCGCTCGAGAAGCCCATGCCCAGGATCGCGACGAGGCGCGGGCGGCCGTAGATCCTGATCGTCTCAAGCATCTCTAGTGCATGATGGAATTAGATTTGCTCTCGGTTCACGCGGTCGCCGCTCGTTTGGCTCCCTCTCCGCCCTGAGGGCGGAGAGGGACTTGTACGGCGCTCCGATCGAACCTGATGCATATCGTTCTAGGAGGCCACCCGCAGGGTCCAGGATCGGGCGCTCAGGCCGCTTCGACGTCGGCCGCGACCTTCATGCTCACGATCTTGTCCGGGTCGGTGACGCTGCCGTTGCGCGCCGAGTTGCCCTTCTTGATCGCGTCGATGTGCTCCATGCCGGAGACGACCTCGCCCCAGGCCGTGTACTGGCCGTCGAGATGTGGCGAGGTGCCGAGCATGATGAAGAACTGGCTGTCGGCCGAGTTCGGGTCCATGGCGCGCGCCATGGAGCAGACGCCGCGGACGTGCTTCTTGTCGTTGAATTCGGCCTTGAGCTTGCTGCCCGAGCCGCCGGTGCCGTCGCCGCGCGGGCAGCCCGTCTGCACCATGAAGCCGTCGATCACGCGGTGGAACACGATGCCGTCGTAGAAGCCCTCACGCGCCAGCCGCTTGATCTGGGCGACATGGTTCGGCGCCAGGTCGGGGCGCATTTCGATGACGACACGGCCGGTCGGCACTTCGAGATAGAGGGTGTTTTCGAGATCTGCCGCCATGGCGGTCCTCCAGCGTTCCGGAAAGGAAAAAGTCGCGGGACCTTAGCGATCCCGCGACGGTCTAACAAGTCGGGCTGGCAAGTCGAGCTGGCAAGTCGAGCTGGCAAGTCGAGCTGGCAAGTCGGGCCGGCAAGCCGGCGGATGCCTTACGACTTCTTGTCCGCGTCGGCCGCGATCTGCAGGCGGATGATCTTGTCCGGATGGGCGACGGCGCCGTTGTTGGCCTCGGTCCCGGCCGCGAGCTTGTCGACGAACTCCATGCCCGAGACGACCTGGCCGAAGACGGTGTACTTGCCGTCGAGGAAGCCCGCGTCGCCCGTGGTGATGAAGAACTGGCTGTCGGCGGAATCGAACGAGTTGGCGCGCGCCATGCCGACGATGCCGCGGGCGAAATGCTCGTGCGAGAATTCCGCCTTGATGTTCTTGCCCGAGCCGCCCGAGCCGTTGCCGAGCGGATCGCCGGTCTGCGCCATGAAGCCCGGGATGACGCGGTGGAAGGTGAGCCCGTCGTAGAAGCCGCGGTGCACCAGCTCCTTGATGCGCGCCACATGGTTGGGCGCCAGGTCGGGCCGCAGCTTGATCACGACGCGGCCGGCGGGAATGTCGAGGTAGAGCGTGTTCTCCGGGTCGGTCGCCTGGGCGTGGGCGGCCCCGGAGACGACCAGCGGGGCCATCACGAGGGCGACGAGAAGGAGCAGGACGCGAAACAGCTTCTGCATGGTCGATCCTTATGGGGGGTCCTGGCCTTATGGGCGATCCTGGGGACCGGTGAGGAAAGGCCGCGACGATAGCGGAGCCGCCGCTGCCGGAAAAGCCTGGCATGTCGCCTCCCTGCTGGCTTCGGCGATCGCCTGCATGCTAGCGTCATGCAATGGCAACCCAGGAAGAACGCTCGGCCGCTTCGCTGGCCAAATTGATGGCTGCCGCCCGCAGCCTGTTCCGCGCCCACGGCTATGCAGAAACCTCGGTTGACGACATTACCCGGGCGGCGGAGCTCACCAAGGGCGCGTTCTACCATCATTTCACCGACAAGAAGGCGATCTTTCACGCCGTCTATGAAGAGGGGGAGGACCAGCTCCTCGCCGACATCATGGCGGCGTGCGGCCATGGCGATCCCTTCAGCATGCTGAAGGGCGGCTGCCTCGCCTTCCTCGATCTGATGATGGATGCCGGGACCCAGCGGCTTCTGTTGCGCGAGGGGCCGTCGGTCCTGGGCTGGGATGTGTGGCGCGAGGTCTGCGCCCGCCATTCGCTGGGCCTGATCACGGCCGGCATCCGCGGGGCGATCAAGGCCGGTCAGATCCGGCCCCGGCCGATGGAGCCTTTGGCGGCAACGATCTACGGGGCCTTGACGGAAGCCGCGCGCTACCTGGCGCAGCTCGACGATCCGGCGGCCGGGCTTGCCAGCGTGCGGGCCGAGATCGAAGGGATGCTCGACGCACTGCGCACGCAGCCGGAGCAGGCTCCGGCTGCGTGAGCGTTTCGTACCGAACGCGCGCGCTTCAGCGACGCTGCGCCGCGACGCGCGCCTCGCGTTCCTCCGCGAACACGGCCGCAATGGCCGGCCGGGCCGCGACCCGGTCGAAATAGGCGCCGAGCTCGGGCCAGGGCGAAAGGTCGAATTCCACGTAGCGCGCCCAGATCAGCATGTTGAACAGATAGGCGTCGGCTACGGTGAAATACTCGCCCATGAGGAACGAGCCGGTGCTGAGTGCCCGGGCGACATGCCCGAAGCGCTGCGGCAGGAGATGCCGCGCCAGGCGGCGTGCGCTTTCGGCCCCGGCCGGATCAACCGTCGGGGCAATGATCAGCAGCACACTTAGAATCTTGTGCAGCTCGCCGGCGACGAAGCTCAGCCATTCCTGCAGCCGATAGCGCTCGAACGACGTGGCCGGCGGCACCAGCTGCCGGCCGGACGCCTGGTCCCCGACATATTGGAGAATGGCGCCGACCTCGGTCAGCACGGCGCGGTCGTCGAGTACCAGCGTCGGCACCTGGCCCTTCGGATTGAGGGTTGTGAGGTCGGTGCCGTCCTGGGCCCGCTTGGTCGCGAGATCGACCCAGCGGGTCTCCACGTTGAGCCCGGCCTCGGCAAGCGCCAAGCGGACGGTGAAGGAACAGGCGAACGGACTGGCGTAGAGCTTCATGGTGCTGGCTCCCGTGATTTTGCGGCTTGCTGGTCGAGGGGGGCGGTCGTGGCGGGGGTCCCGGCGGTCGCCGCAACGGCGGCCTTGCCGGCCTCGTCGCGGGGTGCGTTGGTGACGGCGTCGCTCGTGGCGTCACCGGCGGCGAACAGGGCAATCACGATCCAAATGGCGATCATCGCAGCCTCCCGGTCATGCGGTTCAGATCATCAGACCCAGAGTACATACCATGAGTACGCAATATCATACTAGCGGTATGTAAGATCGCACTTCCGCCTTCCGGTGGTGCGGGCCACAAGACGGGACGATGAGGAGGCGAGCATGACCGAGGAGGACCGGGCGGCTTTGCTCCGGCAATGGGCGCTGGAAAATCGAGCCAACGCCGAGATCCTGCGCCGGCTGCCGGCGCTGGGATTGCCCGAGGCGTATCTGGTCGCAGGCTGCCTCTATCAGGCGGTGTGGAACCGGCTTGCCGGGCGGGCGGCCGAGGCCGACATCAAGGACTACGACGTGTTCTATTTCGACGGAGCGGACTTGAGCTGGGAGGCCGAGGACCGGGTGATCCGCCAGGCGCGCGACCTGTTCGCCGACTTGGGCGTCGAGGTCGAAGTGAAGAACCAGGCGCGCGTCCATCTCTGGTACGGCCAGCGCTTCGGTGCGGGCTATCCGGCGCTGACATCCGTCGAGGACGGCATAGGGCGCTATCTCGTCGCCTGCACCTGCGTCGGCATCCGGGCCGCCGACGGCGCGCTTCACGCGCCCTACGGCCTCGCCGAGCTGTGGGACGGCATCCTGCGCATGAACGCAGCCAATCCCCGGCCGGCGCTGTTCCAGGCCAAGGCCGAGAGCTACCGGGCGCGCTGGCCGTGGCTCACCATCGTGTCGCCCAGCACATAAGCCGAGGGCTGCTTGAACCCGCGACGCCGAACCATGGCGCCGGCTGCGTCAAGACGACTCGCGGCTGATCCAAAACGGCAAAAGGGCCGGATCGGCTGCCCGATCCGGCCCTTTTTGTGGGATCCGATCCTTACGAGGCTTCGGCCGCGCGGCTCGCGCGCTTGCGCTCGTTCGGGTCCAGCAGCTTCTTGCGCAGGCGCACGCTCTTCGGCGTGACCTCGACCAGCTCGTCGTCCTCGATATAGGCGATCGCCTGCTCGAGCGTCATGATGCGCGGCGGCGTGAGGCGGATCGCCTCGTCCTTGGACGTCGTGCGGATGTTGGTCAGCTGCTTGGCCTTGAGCGCGTTCACCTCGAGATCGTTCTCGCGGTTGTGCTCGCCGATGATCATGCCCTGGTAGATGGCGGCACCCGGCACGATGAACATCGGCCCGCGGTCCTCCAGGTTCCAGAGCGCGTAGGCCACCGCATTGCCGTCGCTGTTCGAGATGAGCGCGCCGTTGCGCCGGCCCTCGATCGGGCCCTTGTAGGGCGCGTAGCCGTGGAAGAGGCGGCTCATGAGCCCCGTGCCGCGCGTGTCGGTCATGAACTCGCCCTGATAGCCGATGAGGCCGCGCGACGGCGCCAGGAACGTGACGCGGGTCTTGCCGCCGCCCGACGGCCGCATGTCGGAGAGCTCGGCCTTGCGCAGGCTCATCTTCTCGACCACGACGCCGGAGAATTCCTCGTCGACGTCGATCTGCACTTCCTCGATCGGCTCCAGGCGCTGGCCATTCTCGGTCTTGAACAGCACGCGCGGGCGCGAGATCGACAGCTCGAAGCCTTCGCGGCGCATGTTCTCAATCAGCACGCCCAGCTGCAATTCGCCGCGGCCGGCCACTTCGAGCGCGTCCTTGTCGGCGGTCTCGCGCACCTGGATCGCGATATTGCCCTCGGCCTCGCGGAACAGGCGCTCGGCGATCATGCGCGACGTGACCTTCGAGCCTTCGCGGCCGGCGATCGGGCTGTCGTTGACCGAGAAGGTCATGGCAAGCGTCGGCGGATCGATCGGCGTGGCCGCGATCGCCTCGGTCACTTCCGGCGCGCAGATCGTGTCGGCGACGGTCGTGTCGGTCAGGCCCGCGACGGCGATGATGTCGCCGGCCTCGGCCTGGTCGACCGGCACGCGCTCGAGGCCGCGGAACGAGAGCAGCTTCGAGAGCCGGCCCTGCTCGATCACCGAGCCGTCGCGGCGCAGCGACTTCACCGCCATGTTGATCTTGGCCGTGCCCCTGAGGATGCGGCCGGTCAGGACGCGGCCGAGGTACGGATCGGCCTCGAGCGTGGTCGCCAGCATGGCGAAGGGCGCTTCCGTGTCGCCCTTGGGCGGTTCGACATGGCGCACGATGAGCTCGAACAGCGGCGACAGGTCCTCGCGCGGGGCATCCAGCGACTCGGCGGCCCAGCCGTTGCGGCCGGAAGCGAACAGCGTCGGGAAGTCGAGCTGCTCGTCGGTCGCGTCCAGCATGGCGAAGAGGTCGAACACCTCGTTGTGCACTTCCTGCACGCGGGCGTCGGGCCGGTCGACCTTGTTGATGAGCACGATCGGCTTCAGGCCCTGCTTCAAGGCCTTGCCGACGACGAACTTGGTCTGCGGCATCGGGCCCTCGGCCGCGTCGACCAGCACGACGACGCCGTCGACCATGCTCAAGATGCGCTCGACCTCGCCGCCGAAGTCGGCATGGCCCGGCGTGTCGACGATGTTGAGCCGCGTGTTCTTCCAGACGACGGACGTGCACTTGGCCAGGATGGTGATGCCGCGCTCGCGCTCGAGATCGTTCGAGTCCATGGCGCGCTCGGCCACCTGCTGGTTCGAGCGGAAGGTGCCGCTCTGGCGCAGGAGCGCGTCGACCAGCGTGGTCTTGCCGTGGTCGACGTGGGCGATGATGGCGATATTACGGATATCCATGGGACTCTCGGATGTCTCTTTCAGGCCGTCTCAGGCCTTGATATGGGCCGCGAGCGACGTCTCGGGGCGGGCGCCGTAGTGGCTGATGATCTCGGCGGCCGCCAGGCTGCCGATCCGCCCGCATTCGGCGAGCGGCAGGTTGCGGGTCAGGCCATAAAGGAAGCCCGCGGCATAAAGGTCGCCGGCGCCGGTCGTGTCCACGACACGCGCGACCGGCGCGGCCGGAACCGCGACCGCTTCCGTGGCACTGACGATGACCGAGCCCTTGGCGCTGCGGGTCACCGCGGCGAGCTCGGTCATGCGGCGGACACGTGCCACCGCCTGGTCGAAATCGTCGGTCTCGAAGAGAGCGGTCAGTTCCGCCTCGTTCGCGAACAGCACGTCGACATGGCCCTCGACCAGGTCGAGAAACGCCTGGCGATGGCGATGGACGCAGAAACTGTCCGACAGCGACAGCGACACCTTGCGGCCGGCGGCATGCGCGATCTCGGCCGCCTTGCGGAAGGCGGCCTGCGCCAGGGGCGGATCGTAGAGATAGCCCTCGAGGTATGTCACCTGCGCGCTCTGGATGAAATCCGCATCGACGTCCGCGGGGCTCAAGCCCACGCAGGCGCCGAGGAACGTGTTCATGGTGCGCTGCGCGTCCGGCGTGACCAGGATGAGGCAGCGCGCCGTCGCCGGGCCGTCCACGGCGGCCGGCGTCGGGAAGGTGACGCCCGCCGCCGTGATGTCGTGGCGGAAGACCTTGCCCAGCAGGTCGTCGCGCACCTTGCCGATATAGCCGGCCGTGCCGCCGAGAGAGGCGAGGCCCGCGATGGTATTGCCGGCGGAGCCGCCCGAGGCTTCGATGCCCGGGCCCATGGCGGCATAGATCGCTTCGGCGCGCGCTTCGTCGATCAGCATCATGGCGCCCTTGTCCATCGCATGGGCGGCGAGGAAGGCGTCGTCGGCCTGGCTGATCACGTCGACAATGGCATTGCCGATGCCGACGACGTCGAACGGTGCGGTCGTCATGGACGAGGCATATCCTGGACAGAGGACAAATTTTGCGGCGCAGTATATGAATTTCCGCTCCGCTGGCAACCGACCCGGGCGCAGGGGTAGTATCCGCTAACGCCGCGACGTCCTGCCCTTTCCTCTTTGCTCGCTCGAGCTTCATCCATCGATGGTCTCCGCTCTCACCCGCGCCTTTGCGCAATTGCCTCAGCCCGAAATGCGCGGACCGCTCATCCGCTCCCTCGTCTGGGCCTTGCTGGTCTTCGCGGCACTCTGGGTCGTCGTCGCCGGCGTCATCCACGCGATGCTCGCCCGGCAGGAGCATTGGATCGAGCTGCTGGCCGACCTGCTCGGCGCCTTCGCCGCCCCGGTCGTGACCTGGCTCCTGTTCCCGAGCGTCGTGCTGATGATCCTCAGCTTCTATGCCGAGGCGATCATCGTCGCGGTCGAACGGCGCTATTATCCCAATCTTGCCACGCCGCCGACCGCTCGGCGAATGGCAAACCTGTGGAGTGGCGTCAGGCTGGCCCTCATTGGCTTGGCGCTCAACCTCGTTGCACTACCCCTATACCTGCTGTTTCCCGGCTTGAATCTGATTCTATTTCTCGGCCTGAACGGCTACCTTCTCGGGCGCGAATACTTCGATGCCGTGGCGCTCCGGCGGGTCGACTGGCGCGCGGCTGAGCGGCTGTGGCGACGGCATCGGCCGAGGTTCCTCCTCACCGGCATGGTCGTCGCAGGGTTGTTTGCCCTTCCGGTCGTCAACCTCGTGGCGCCGATCATCGGTCTCGCGGCTGCCGTCCATCTGGTCGAACGGTTCCGGGAGCTGGATCCGATCTGAACGGGCCGCTGCCGGATAAGGTCGCCTGAATAATCTTGCCTCTGGCAGACGCGCCAGGGTGAAGTTGCTCCAAGCTCGTTGTCGACAATCGCACGTCAAACACATCGCACGTCAAACTCTGGGGATCCGATACATGTTCCGCCGCAAGAAGACTGAAGGCGAAGACGGAGCGCCCGATCAGGCGCTCGCGCCGGAAAATCTCGTGGCTCCGGCCGCCAAGACTGCCCCGCGGCCGGGTCCCAGCCCGGCCCTGGCCCAGCCCTCGCAACCGACCCTGCCCAACCGTGTGTCAACCATTCCGATGCGTCCCGCCATGCCTGAGGTAGTAAGACCGATGACCACCGAATTGCCCCGCCGTCCCGCCGAGCCGTCCCCCGCCGCCCCGAGTGCCGCGTCGTCCTTCGGCGCCACGCCGGCTGCGGCTCCGGCTGCCGCCCCGGCCGCCAGGCTCGAACCGGAGCTGCGCCAGCTGCTCGTCGGTCGCGAGATCACGCTCTCGGGCGAGATCACGACCTGCGACCGCCTGCTGGTCGAGGGCAGCGTCGAGGCGAACCTGGCGAACTGCAAGGAAGTGGAGATCGCCCAGACCGGCCTGTTCAAGGGCACGGCCTCGGTCGACAACACCGAAATCCGCGGCCGGTTCGAAGGCTCGCTTACGGTGAAGAAGCGGCTGCTCATCAAGGCGACGGGCCGGGTCTCCGGCACGATCCGCTACGGCCAGCTCGAGATCGAATGCGGCGGCCAGGTCTCGGGCGACGTGCAGGCGACCGGCATGGAAGAGTTCGAGGCCAAGCCCACGAGCGGGTCGGCGTCCGCCAGCGCCCCGGCCTCGGCCGCCAGCGACTCGCACAAAGACATGAACGCGACCCGGATCGTCTGATCCGGTTGCCGGACGCCCCGGGGGCCTGGTCGGCGGAGGTTCCGTCGGCCAAGCACCCGGGATCCCGGCGATTTTCCTTTACAGAATCTAAACACTCGGCCGCTACGGTCCTGGGTTGTATTTCGAAAGATGCGTCGAGTCGCGGGATTCCCCTGGGATTCCTGTTGCGTCGCAAGATCGGAATCCGGCAAGTATCCGCGGGGCGGTTTTCAGGGGGTTTATTGTGGTTGCCACGTCCGGCTCGGCCGCGGGCGTCGTAGAGGGCGCGTGTCCGGTTCCTCGCGGTTGGGCCGCTGGCCTGCCGCCGAAACAAGTGTCGAAACGTGTTCGGGGCCCCGTCGCGGCCGCCCTTATCGCCCTCAGCCTTGCGGCCTGCTCGACCGGCGCCCCCCAGGCGGCACTCTCACCCGCCGACGTCAGCTATCGCTCGCCCCAGCCGGCGCGCGCCCACTTCGCCGTGGCCGAGATGGCGTCGCTCCATGACATGTCCGACCGGCAGCTGGTGCAGCGCCTGGGCACGCCGGATTTCACCCGCCGCGATCCGCCGGCGGAGATCTGGCAGTATCGCAGCGCCTCCTGCGTGCTCGACGTGTTCCTCTATCCTGGTGACGGCGGGCTCAAGGTCGCGCATGCGACGACGCGCGACCGGATCAAGCTCGGTACCCCCGACAACGGTTGCACGCCGTTCCCTGACCAGCGCTCCGCCTCGGCGAAGTAAGCTTCTTCAGGCAGCCAGCTCCGTCTTGGCTGGGTAGCGGCACTGGTCCGCGACCGGGCAGGTCGGGCACTCGGGCTTGCGGGCCTTGCAGGTATAGCGCCCGTGCAGGATCAGCCAGTGGTGGGCGTGAAGCCGCCAGCGGGCCGGCACGCGCTTCATGAGCGCATCCTCGACCGCGCGCGGCGTCTTGCCGGGGGCGAGGCCCGTGCGGTTGCCGACCCGGAAGATATGGGTGTCGACCGCAATGGTCGGCTTGCCGAACGCCACGTTCAGCACCACGTTCGCGGTCTTGCGGCCGACGCCCGGCAGCGCCTCCAGCGCCTCGCGGTCGCGCGGCACCTCGCCGCCATGCTGGGCGACCAGGATCTCCGACAGTTTCAGCACGTTCTTGGCCTTGGTGTTGAACAGGCCGATCGTCTTGATGTGCTCGCGGATGGTCTCTTCGCCCAGCGCCGCCATCCTGGCCGGCGTGTCGGCGATCTGGAACAAGGTCTTCGTCGCCTTGTTGACGCCGACGTCGGTCGCCTGGGCCGACAGCACGACCGCGACCAGGAGCGTGAAAGGGTTGGAATATTCGAGCTCGGTCTCCGGCGCCGGCAGCCGCTCGGCAAGCCGTTGAAAGAACCCCTCGATGTCGGATTTGGTCATCAGCGCGGACGTCATGATGGCGGGGAGAGTATAGGGCGGCGGATGCCCGCGCCAGCCCATGTGGCCCGGCTTTACCGGCCCACGTGCGCGGCTTTATGATTACGAAATCATGAATGATGCCGTATCCGAGCCGACGCCGCTCTACGAAACGGTGCTCCGGCCCCATCGCAGCCTGACGCCCTGGGGTTTCCTGCTGCTGATGCTGGCCATGGCCGGGGTCAGCTTCGTGACCGGCATCGCCTTCGTGAGGATGGGCGCCTGGCCGGTGACCGGCTTCTTTGTGCTCGACCTGCTGCTGCTCTATGGCGCCTTCCGCCTGTCCTATCGGGCGGCCCGCGTCAGCGAGACCATCCGCCTCGTCGGCGACGACGTCACGGTCGAACGGGTGGGCGTACGCGGCGAGGTCCGGCGCTGGCGCTTCCAGGCGTTCTGGCTGCGCATCAAGCTGATCGAGATCGACGGTCGCGCCAGCCGCCTGGTGCTGACCTCGCACGGCCGCGAGCTCGCGGTCGGCAGCTTCCTGTCACCTGACGAGCGCCGCCGGCTCGCGGGCGAGCTCGACGACGCGCTCGTCCGCTATCGCACCCATCCGGTCTGATCCGGCTTATTGCGCCTCGACGGTCCGATGCAGGGCCACGCCGACGACGACCAGGCCGATGCCTGCGAGCTCTGCCGGGCTTGGAACCTGCTTCAGCACGAGAAAGCCGATCGCCGCCGCCGTGGCTGGCAGGATCGACAGCATGAGCGCGAAGCTCGCGCGCGGCAGGCGCGCCATGGCGAGTTGGTCTGTGACGTAGGGGATGACCGAGGAGGACACGCCGACGCCGATGCCGGCCGCGAGCAGCCAGGGCTCGCGGAACGCCGGCGCCGCGTCGCCAAGGCCGAACGGCAGGGCCGCGACCATGGCAATCATCATGGCAAGGCCCAGGCGGTCGATACCGCCGGCGCCCGACAGCCGGTGGCCGAGCACGATGTAGAGCACGAACAGCGCGCAATTGGCGAAGGCGAAGACATAGCCCAAGGGCGCGCCCGCAATGCGCACGTCGGTCAGAACGAAGACGCCTGCCGCTGCCAGCAGCAGAGCCGCAAGATTGCGCGGCGAACGAAGGCCCAAAGCCGCAAGCCCGATCGGGCCCAGGAACTCGATCGCGCCGACCGTGCCGAGCGGCAAAGCCTGGATCGCCAGATAGAACACGGAATTCATGACGGCGAGCACGATGCCGAGCCCGAGGGCTGCCAGGCGCTCAGCCGGGGCCAGCCGGCCGAAGGTGCGCCAGGGCCGCCGCCAGAGCGCGAAGATCACGGCGGCGCTCGCGATGCGCAGCCAGGCGACGCCGAGCGGCTCGATCCGGGCGAACAGCAGGACCGCGAACGAGGGGCCGAGATAGTGGAACACCGCGCTCACGACGAAATAGGCGTGCGGCGGCACCCGCTCGACGAGCGGCGGTGGGTTTGGCAGGGCTTGGTCGGTCGGCATGCCGATCAGTATGGCGGCGCCGGCGTCGATGCTCTATAAGCGGATGAAGGTATGAAACGCTATCCTCCTTCACGTCGAAGGAAATTGTCCGAATGAGCTTTCAAGTTTCGACGCTTCTGGCCGATGAGACCAACATCTCGATTCTGCGCGCGATGACGGAGCGGCCGCGCATCGGCATGTCCGAGCTGGCGCGGGCCGTCGGCATGTCGGCCCCGGCGGTGCGCGAACGGGTGCAGCGGCTCGAGGAGGCGGGCGTCATCCGCGGCGTCCGCCTCGAGCTCGATCCCAAGGCGCTGGGCTATCCGGTCGCGGTCATGGTGCGGATCCGCCCGATGCCCGGGCAGCTGCCGAAGATCATCGAGCTGGCGCGGCTGAGCCCGCGCGTCGTCGAGTGCCACCGCATCACCGGCGAGGATTGCTTCATCCTGAAGATGCATCTGGAGAGTATCGACGCGCTCGACGGCGCGCTCGACGCTTTCCTCGCCTACGGGCAGACCACGACCTCGATCATCCAATCCTCGCCGGTGCCGCCGCGCTCGCTGCCGCTGCCGGGCTGAACGCTCAGAGCCCGAGCACGTCCTTCATGCCGTAGAGGCCGGGCGGGCGGCCCTTGACCCAGAGGGCGGCGCGCACGGCGCCACGGGCATAGATGCGCCGGTCCGACGCCTTGTGGCCGAGCTCGACCCGCTCGCCGAGGCCGGCGAACATCACGGTATGGTCGCCGACCACGTCGCCGCCGCGCAGCGTCGCGAAGCCGATCGTGCCGCTTGCGCGGGCCCCCGTGTGGCCGTCGCGGCTCTTGACCCAGACCTCGTCGAGCGGCACCTGGCGCCCGGCCGCCGCCGCGTGGCCCAAGGCCAGCGCCGTGCCCGACGGCGCGTCGACCTTCATGCGATGGTGCATCTCCAGCACCTCGATGTCGTAGTCGGGGCCGAGCCGGGCGGCCGCCTGCTCGACCAGGCCCAGCAGCAGGTTGACGCCCAGGCTCATGTTGGCGGACCAGACGATCGGCGCCTGCCGGGCGGCCGCTTGGATCGCCGCCGTCTGGGCGGGATCGAGCCCGGTCGTGCCGACGACGAGCGCCTTGCCGGCTTCGGCAGCGAGGGCCGCAAGGCGCACGGTCACGGCCGGTGCGGTGAAATCGATCACGACGTCGCTCGCCTGGACGAGCGCCACCGCGTCATTGCCGACCGTGACGCCGAGCGGCGCCAGACCCGCGAGGCTGCCCAGGTCCTGGCCTTGGAGTGTTGCCGCTTGCGCGGTGCCGCCGGCGAGCATGGCGCCCGTGGTTCCCACGACCTCGGCGATCAGCATGCGGCCCATCCGGCCGCCGCAACCGACGATTCCGATCCGGCACTCACTCATCTGGCTCACTCCTCGACGGTTGCGGCTGCTTTGCGCCGCCCGCTTTGCGCATCCCGGGTCCATGTGTATGGTTGCGGCCGTTTCCAGACAAGGGCGTCCGTCTTGGGGTGCCCGTTCCGACCGGAAGTCGCCGCCTCCCATGTCCCTGTTCCGTTCCGTCGCGGCCATCGGCGGCAATACCATGATCAGCCGGGTGCTGGGCCTCGTGCGCGACACGCTCACGGCGCAGGCGCTGGGCGCCGGCCACCTGTCCGACGTGTTCGTCGTGGCGCAGCGCCTGCCGAACATGTTCCGCACGATCTTCGCCGAGGGCGCCTTCTCGACCGCCTTCGTGCCGCTGTTCGCGCACAAGATCGCCGACGAGGGCGAGGCCGCCGCGCGCGCCTATGCCGAGCGCGCCATGGCGGTGCTCTTGACCGGGCTCCTGGCCGTGACCGTGCTGGCCGAAGCGTTCATGCCGTTCCTGATCCCGGCGATCGCCTTCGGCTTCACGGAGCGGCCGGAGCAGTTCGCCGCCGCGACGTCGCTGACGCGCGTGACCTTTCCCTATCTCCTGTTCATCTCGCTCGTCTCGCTGCAGGGCGGCATCCTGAATTCGCTCGGCCGATTCGGCGCCGTCGCCTTCACGCCGGTGCTCCTGAACATCTTCATGATCGCCGCCGTGTTCTGGGGCCGGGCGTTCGGACACGTGATCGACGCGCTCGCCTGGAGCGTCACCATCGCGGGCCTGGTGCAGTTCCTGTGGCTCGCCATCTCCTGCGCCCGGGCCGGCATGGCGCTCCGCCTACCAATGCCGCGCCTCACCCCGGACATCAAGCGGCTCATGGCGCTGATGGGGCCGGGCGTGTTCGGCGCCAGCGTCAACCAGATCAACCTGTTCGTCTCGACCAACGTCGCCTCCATGCTGCCGGCGGGGTCGGTGACCTACCTCTATTACGCCGATCGGCTGAACCAGCTGCCGCTCGCCGTCATCGGCATCGCGGTCGGCACGGCGATCCTGCCGAGCCTGTCGCGCCAGCTGCGCGGCGGCGACGTCAAGGCCGCGACCGACACGCAGAACCGCGGTCTCGAATTCGCCTTTCTCTTCACGCTGCCGGCGGCGGCAGCGCTCGCCGTCATTGCCGAGCCGATCCTGTCGGTGCTGCTGGTGCGTGGCGATTTCACGCCGCTGGCGGCGCATGAGACGGCGCTCGCCCTCATCGTCTATGCCTTCGGCCTGCCGGCGCTGGTCGTGGTCAAGGTGCTGGTGCCGGCCTTCTATGCGCGCCAGGACACGCGCACGCCAGTCAAGATCGCGGTCGTCTCGCTCGTGGTCAATCTGGTGCTGACCCTGGTCTTGAGTCGCTTCTTCGCCCATGTCGGCAATGCGCTCGCGACCACCACGGCCGGCTGGGTCAATGTCGGGCTCTTGAGCGTGGCACTCCGGCGGCGCGGGCATCTGACGCTCGACCACCGGCTCATTGCGACCGTGCCGCGCCAGATCCTGGCGGCGATTGTCATGGCGGTCGTGCTGGTCGGCGTCGACCGGCTGCTGGCGGCGAGCCTCGGCAGTACGGCCGGCGCCGTGCGCTATCCGGCGCTGGCCGCCCTCATCGTGACCGGCCTCGTCAGCTACGGCCTCTTCGTGCTGCTGTTCGGCGCCGCCCGCGTGAGCGACCTGAAGCGGCTCATGCGGCGCCAACCCGCTTGACCCGTCCTTCCCGCCGGGCTAACCGGAACGTCCGCTCTCTCCCTCGAACCGCCTCGGTCCCCGTCCCATGAACCGCATTCTGTCCGGCATCCAGCCGACCGGAAACCTGCATATCGGCAATTACCTGGGCGCCTTGAAGAACTGGGTGCGGCTGCAGGCCGAGTACGACTGCATCTTCTGCATCGTCGATCTCCACGCCATCACCGTGCCGCAGGATCCGGCCGCGCTGCGCGCCAGCACGCGCGAGGTGGCTGCGACCTATATCGCGGCCGGCATCGACGCCGAGCGTGCGGTCATCTTCAACCAGTCGATGGTGTCGGCCCATGCCGAGCTCAGCTGGATCCTGACCTGCCTGACGCCGCTCGGCTGGCTCAACCGCATGACCCAGTTCAAGGACAAGGCCGGCAAGAACAAGGATTCGGTCGGGCTCGGGCTCTATGCCTATCCCGTGCTGATGGCGGCCGACATCCTGATCTACAAGGCGACGCACGTGCCGGTCGGCGAGGACCAGAAGCAGCATCTGGAGCTGGCCCGCGACCTGGCGCAGATGTTCAACAAGACGTTCGCGCCGGACTTCTTCCCGCTGCCCGAGCCTGTGATCATGGGCCCGGCAACGCGCGTCATGTCGCTCCGCGACGGCACCAAGAAGATGTCGAAGTCGGACGCGTCCGATTATTCGCGGATCAACATGACCGACGACGCCGACACGATCGCGCTCAAGATCCGCAAGGCCAAGACCGATCCCCTGCCGCTGCCGGTGAGCGTAGAGGCCGCCGCCGCCCGGCCCGAGGCGGAAAATCTGCTCAGCATCTATGCGGCGCTGACCGATGCCAGCCTCGCCGACACGGTGGCGCGCTTCGCCGGCGGCGAATTCGCCCGCTTCAAGGAGACGCTGGCCGAGATCGCCGTCGCCAAGCTGGCGCCCATCGCAGACGAGCGCGCGCGCATCCTGGCGGACGTGGGCGAGCTCGACCGGCTGTTGCGCCGCGGCGCCGAGCGGGCCAATGCGATCGCCGAGCCGACCATGGCGGCAGTCAAGGACCTGGTCGGCATGCTCAGGCCCTGAACGGACTGGGTGACCTACTGCGGCGCTTGCGGTTTGTTCCGCTCGGCCGAGTTGGTGATTGCCTGACCGGCCTTGCTAAGGTCCTCGCCTGCGCCGGCGGTCGTGTTGCAGGCGGCGATTGTCGGGCCGAGCGCGCCCAGCAGGACCAGCAGCAATAGGGTCTTGGCGGTTGTGCGGTTCGCGACGATCGGACGCATGGCTTCCCTCCTGGGCGGCGACCTCGGGATCGAGGCCTCTGCCCGGGACAACCCGGTGCTCCCGGTCGGGTTCCCGCCGGATCATATGCGGCGCGTCTACTTTCTTATCCAATCGATCTTGGACGTCTGAAGCGGCGGCGCCCACGTCTTCTCCCGTCGGGCGGCGATCCGCTCGATCAACCAGGAGATGGATCATGACCAAGTCGATGCTCGCCGCCCTCTGCACCACCGTCGCTGTATTGGCCGGCGGCAGCGCGTTCGCTGCCCAGCCCTATCATCCGGACCAGCTGCCGCCGCTCTTCGTCGACCCGGCCAAGGCACAGGCCGCCTGCCCGGCCGACCAGGTCGTCTGGGTCAACTGGACCGCGCGCAAGTCGCACGTGCCCGGCCAGTGGTACTATGCCAACACCCGCAACGGCGCCTATGCCTGCGCCCAGGCGTCCGCCCAGGCCGGCATCGAGCCCGCGACGAACTAAGGTCAAATCCCTCGACCCACGGCAAAGCCGGTCCGGGCGCTTGAAGCGCCCGCGCCGGCTTCGTGCTTTTCAGACACCGTAAGGCTCCAGCGTCGGTGCTGCGGCCTGGTCCTCGGGCCGGAGGTGACGCATGAGGCGTCCCTCGGCGAGCGCCACGGCGCGCGTGATGCAGAACGTCAGGATCAGATAGACGGCGCCCGCATCGAGGAACGCCTCATAGACGGCGAAGCTCTCGGCCACGATCGAGCGCGCGACGCCGGTGATGTCCAAGAGCGTGATCGTGCTCGCGAGCGACGATGACTTCACGACCAGGATGATCTCGTTGCCGTAGGCCGGCAGCGTCAGCCTCAGCGCCTGCGGCAGCACGATCTTGCGCAGGATCAGCCAGTGGCTCATGCCGAGCGCCCGCGCCGCCTCGACCTCGCCGGTCGGCACCGCCATGATGCCGCCGCGCAGGATCTCGGCCTGATAGGCGGCGGTGTTGAGTGCAAAGGCGATGACCGCGCAGGAGAACGGCTGACGCAGGATCGGCCAGAGCGGGCTCGCATGGACCCAGGCGAACTGGCCGGCGCCGTAATATATCAGATAGAGCTGGACCAGGAGCGGCGTGCCGCGCAGGCAGAAGATATAGCCGAAGGCCGGCATCCAGAGCGCGCGGCGCGGGCTCACCCGCGCAAACGCGATCGGCACGGACAGTACGGCGCCGGCCACGAGCGAGAGCGCGATCAGCTCAAGGCTGAGCCAGGCGCCGGCGAGGAAGCGCGGCAGGCTCCCGAGCATCAATTGCCAATCCATCGCTGCCCCTCAGACCCGCGCCAGGCCGCGCCGGGCGCGGCGTTCGAGTGCCGCGATGCCGAGGACGGAGATGGTCGTGAACAGGAGATAGACGCCGGCCGCGACGGCATAGAAGGTGAAGGGCTCGCGCGTGGCGCCGGCGGCGATCGCCGATTTCCGCATCAGCTCCTCGAGCCCCACGACCGAGATCAGCGACGTGTCCTTCAGGAGCACGAGCCAGACGTTGCCGAGGCCCGGCAGCGCCAGCCGCCAGACCTGCGGCAGCAGGACGAGGCGGACCATCTGCACTCGGTCGAGGCCCAGCGCGCGGGCCGCCTCGGCCTGGCCCTTGGGCACGCCTGCGATCGCGGCGCGCAGCACCTCGGTCGTATAGGCGCCGCACAAGATCGAGAGCGCGAACAGGCCGGCGCCGAAGCCGTCGACCTCGACATACTCGCCGGCAATCCAGGTGAGGAGCACGGTGCCGCCGAAATAGAGCAGCAGCAGGATCAGGAGCTCCGGCACGCCGCGCACGAGCGTGGTGTAGGCCTCGGCCGCGGCGCGCAGCCGTTTGGATTTCGATAGCTTGGCCGCGGCGCCGAGGCCGCCGATCATCAGGCCGAACACGAGGCTCAAGGCCGCGACCAGCAGGGTCAGGCCCGCGCCGGTAAGGATCTGGCCGCCGAAGCCCTTCAAATCCATCGAGCTTGCTTTCGAGAAGAGCGGCCGGGAACGGCGCTCAATAAATCGAGAAGGGGAAATATTTCGCGTCGATCTTGTCGTAGGTGCCGTCCTTGCGGATCTCGGCCAGCGCCTTGTCGAACGCGTCCTTGAGCTTGGTGTCGCCCGGCCGGACCGCGATGCCGGCGCCCTCGCCGAACCATTTCGGGTCCTTGAGCTCGGGTCCGACGAATTCGAAATCCTGGCCTTCGGGCTTGTTGAGGAAGCCTTCGAGCAGCACGATCGAATCGGCCAGCACCAGGTCGAGCCGGCCCGCCGTCAGGTCCAGGTCGGCATTTTCCTGGCTGTCGTAGAGCTTGATGTCGGCGACATCGGCGTAATTTTCCTGCAGGTATTGCGCATGAATGGTCGAGCGCTGGGCGCCGATCGTCTTGCCCTTCAACCCCTCCTTCGAGATCGTGAAGTCGGCGCCCTTCTTTTCGACGAAGCGGGCCGGCGTCTGATAGTACTTGTCGGTGAAATCGACCTTCTTCTTGCGCTCGTCCGTGATCGACATGGAGGCGACGATCGCATCGTATTTCTTGGCGAGCAGGCCCGGGATGATGCCGTCCCAATCCTGCGCCACGATCAGGCATTCGAGATGGGCGTGGTCGCAGAGCGCCTTGGCGATGTCGACGTCGAACCCCTCGAGCGTGCCGTCCGGCGCCTTGTAGTTGAACGGCGCATAGGCGCCTTCGGTCGCGATCCGGACCTTGTCCTGGGCCTGGGCGTGGCCGGCGATGCCGACCGCCGCCGCAATGAGCACGGCTGTGAGGGCTAGGCGCATCTCTTTCCTCCTGTCGTCTTCGCTCGGCCCTTGTTCGGAACGCTTCGCCTCAAGGCCGGGCGAAGCGTTCCGCCGGCCGCTTAGTAGATCGAGAAGTCGAAATATTTAGCGTTGATCTTCTGGTAAGTGCCGTTCGCCCGGATCGCGGCGATCGCCTTGTTGAAGGTCTCGCGCAGGGCGTCGTCGTTCTGGCGCACGGCGATCGCCGTGCCGGCGCCGAGCTTGAGCTCAGGCCCCACGAACGCGTAGTCGACGCCCTCGGGCTTGTTGAGGAAACTGCCGAGGAGCACGGCGGAGCTCGCCAGCACCAGGTCGAGCCGCCCGGACGTCAAGTCGAGCGTCACGTTCTCCTGGGTGTCGTAGAGCTTGACGTCGGCAACGTCGGCATAATTCTCCATGAGGTAGCTGGCATGGATGGTCGAGCGCTGCGCGCCGATCACCTTGCCTTTGAGGCCGTCCTTGGTGAAGGTGAAGTTGGCGCCCTTCTTCGCCACGAAGCGTGCCGGCATCTGGTAATACTTGTCGGTGAAGGCGACCTTCTTCTTGCGCTCCTCGGTGATCGCCATCGAGGCCACGATCGCGTCGTATTTCCTGGCGAGCAGGCCGGGGATGATGCCGTCCCAGTCCTGCGCCACGATCGTGCAGTCGAGATGGGCCTCGGCGCAGACGGCATTGGCGATGTCGACGTCGAAGCCCTGGAGCGTGCCGTCCGGCGCCTTGTAGTTGAACGGCGGATAGGCCCCTTCGGTCGCGATCCGGATCTTCTGCGGCGCATCCGCGGCCAGGACAGGAGCGGTGACAAGCCCGAGCAGCAGGCCGAACACAAGGGGGATGGCGCGAAGATTCATGACGGACCTCGAACACGGAAAAAAGCGGCGTCGAGGGTCGTGGCGCCGGCGGCTCGCGTCAAGCCTTACCGGGTGCCGTCATCTGTCAAAAAACTGCCGCCGCCGAGACGGGCTGGGACTGGGGGGAGCCAACGGCTCGACGGCGGCAGAGAGAAGCCGTGCCTGTTCGCGGGGGTCCGGCTTCGAAGAGATGTCGTCAGTCGGCGAGGCCGAGGGAATAGAAGCGAACGCGCGGCTGCTTGCGCCGCCGGCGCATCGGCTCCCGATCGAGCGTCGTGCCGAACAGCTTGTAGGCCTCCTGGCGGATGGCGTTCTCGCTCCGGCCAAGCTGCTGGGCGATCTCTTCGACCGGCAGTTTGCCCCAAGCGTGACCGAGCAGGCGGCGCTCGCTGTCCTGCCACTTCGGAAAACGGGCCATGGGCGCTCCCTCAGTTAATCGCGTAGAGCGCCAGGCCGAGCGACAGCAGCCCGAGCACAAGCGGCATGGCGGTGGCGATGTCGCGGGGACGGAAGGCGGCGAGATAAGCACGCATGACGGGCAAGCTCCCCTGGGCCAGCGGTTGGGGGGTCGGGTGGGCGTTCGGGTGGCCCAGGTGTAGCCCAGCACTGTGCCGCGATGATTTCGCGCAGCCGGGCGGTTTGTTTCGCAATGTTTCAGGCGGTTGGACGGTCATCCGCCGAAACCAAAATCTGCGGCAAAACCGCCGGCCAAACCCTGGGTGCGCGACAAAATCTCGAGCGGCGCAATAAATTTTCCGGGGCGTCAAATGACCCTTGCCGTGCTGCCGCCCTTGGCTGCTACCATCATTCTCCAAGCGGCCGTCGACCGAGGGAGACGTGCATGTGGTCGATCAGATCAGCCCGGGCGACGGACATCCAGGCGATTGCAAAGGTCGATGTCGAGACCTGGCAGACGACATATCCGGGCATGCTGCCCGACAATCTCCTGATGGCGCTCGACCCGCGCCAGCGCGCGCGCCAATGGTCCCGCTTCATCGCCCATCGGCCGGGCGACACGCTCATCGCGGTTGACGAGCGGGAGCATGTTCTGGGGTTCGGCAGCTGCGGCCCCCAGCGCGAGACGCTGCTGCCCTATGCCGGCGAGATCTTCACGCTCTATGTGGCACCCGACTACCAGGGCCAGGGCGTCGGCCGGCAGCTGTTGGTGGCACTGTTCCAGCGCATGATCCGCGGCGGCCTCGGTTCCGCCATGCTCTGGGTGCTGGCCGCCAACCCATCCCGCTATTTCTATGAACGGGTCGGCGGACGCCGCGTCGCCGACCGGCTGCTCGACATGGGCTCGTTCGGCGTCCCGGCCGTCGCCTACGGCTGGCCCGATCTCGCCGATGCCGTCCGACGCGCGGCCGGCGCCCGCAGCCGGATCGATTAACGGCAGGTCGACTGAAGGCGGATCGATCGGTCCGTCATTTGGCCGCCTGCAGCTGCTCGATCGCCTTCTGCACCCGGCCGGCTTCCGGGGAGCCCGGCGGCAATTGGTCGAGCAGGGTCTTCCAGTGGTCGGCTGCCTCCTGCGTCCGCCCGGTCGCGGCCGCGGCCAGGCCCAATTGCCAGAGCGCATCGGGCTGCTTCGGGTCGCGCTGCAACACCTGGCGATAGGCCGCTTCCGCCTTTTGCCCCTCGCCCAGCACGACATAGGCGCGCGCCAGGCGCTGCCAGCCGGCAAGATCGTCCGGATGGGCCTCGAGCCGCGCCGCCAGCCCCTCGACCATGCCGCGGATCGCTTGACCCTGCTCGCCCGGCGGCAGCTTCGCGATCTGTGCCGCGGCCGAGTCGCGGGGCCCGCCCGGGTCGGTCGATGGGCTGGGGCTGGCATCGGGCGCACCACCGGCGAGCCGGCGCTCGGCCTCCTCGCGCATTTCCGTCACCGTCGCGCGCCAGGGCGCGCCCGCGGGCGCATCCGCCTCGAGCGCCTTCCAGCCCGCGATCGCCTGCGGCAGATCGCCATGCTGGGCAGCGGAGAGCGCCAGGTAGTAGCGCGCCTTGATCCGGTTGTGGTCGGCGGCGACGGCGCGGGTGAACAGGTCCATGGCCGGATCGGTCACCTGGCCTTGGGCGGATCCCACCAGCAGCTCGGCATAGCCCTCCATCACGTCGGGCCGGTCCTTCGACATGGCCATCGCCTTTTCGTAGGCCGCCTTGCCGTCGTCCCACGCGCCGAGGCTGGCGTCGGTCCGCGCTAGCAGCAGCCAGCCGTCGAGGCTCTCCGGATCGGCCTTGAGCCGCGCTTCGAGCGCCACCTTGACCTTGGCTGGGTCGAGCGTGCCGTCCTCTGCGAGCAGCGCCCGCTCGGCCGACCGGGATGCCAGCGGCTGGTCCGGCATGTCCGGCTCGCCCAGCGCCAGATAGAGTCCGACCGCGGCGATCGGCAGGGTCAGCATGACAAGGATCGCGGCAAACCGGGCCGGGCGGGGCGCCGGCGGCGGCGCCTCGGCCTTGGCGGTCGCGGCGAGCAGCCGGCGCTCGATTTCGAGCCAGGCCGCCGCCGCCTCGCTGGCGCTGAGCGTGCCGCGCTCTTCGTCACGGCGAAGCTCGTCCAGCTGGTCGCGATAGACGGCGATGTCGAAGTCGGCGCGCGCCACGGCCGCCGCGTTCACGCGCAGCAACGGCCTGAGCAGGCCCGCCAGCACGCCGCCGGTCATGAGCGCCAGCACCACCCACAGCCAGATCATTTGTCGGGCCCGATCATTTGGTGGGCCAGATCATTTGTCGTCCGCCAGCAGCAGATCGACGCGGGCGCGTTCCTCGGACGTGAGCGGCGCCGGCGGCGCCGGCTGAGCGCGGCGGCGCTGTATCACGACGGCGGCACCGATGGCCAAGGCGACGGCCGGCCCGAACCACAGGACCCAGGTGGCCGGGTCGACCGGCGGCTTCAGCAGCACGAAATTGCCGTAGCGTGCCTGCAGGTAGGCCAGCACCTGTGCATTCGTGTCGCCGGCCGTGAGCCGCTCGCGCACCAGCACGCGCAGGTCATGGGCGAGGTCGGCGTTGGAATCGTCGATCGACTCGTTCTGGCACACGAGGCAGCGCAGCTCCTTGCTGAGGGCCCGGGCGCGCGCCTCCAGCACCGGGTCGGCGAGCCGCTCGTCCGGATTGACCGCGAGCGCCGGCCCGGCGGCGGCGAGCAACAGCAACAGAGCAAGGGTGAGCCGGGTGGTCATTGGGCCGACAGCGCCTCGAGCCGCGGCAGGATCTCGGTCTTCAGCACGGAATCGGTGAGCGCGCCGGCATAGCGGTAGCGGATGCGCCCGTCGCGATCGAGGATGAAGGTCTCGGGCACGCCATAGACGCCGAAGTCGATCGCCGTGCGCCCGTCGAGATCGAGACCGATGCGCTGGTACGGGTTGCCAAGGTCGCCGAGGAAGCGGCGGGCGTCCTGTGGCTTGTCTTTGTAAGCAACGCCATAGACCGGCACGCCGGAGGCGGCGAGGCCGGTCAGCGTCGGGTGCTCGACGCGGCAGGGCGCGCACCAGGACGCGAAGAAATTGACCAGCACCGGCTTGCCGCCGAGGTCGGCGCGCGCGAGGCCCGGCCGATCCTCGAGGATCGGCGGCAGAGTGAAGGCGGGCGCCGGCTTATCGATCATCGCCGACTTGAGCGCGGTCGGATCATGGCCCAAGCCCAGCGCGAACACGCCCACGAGGGCGGCAAAGGCTGCGACCGGCAGCAGGAACAGGAGGCGCCGGCCCATGCCGTTTGTCGGCTGAGTCGCGGCCGGCGCCGGTGACGTCTCAGGCGACAAGCTCGGCCTCCGCTCGGCGGACGCGGCGGACCGGCGCGCCGATCCTGAGCCGACGGTCGCTCAAGGACAGGCCGCCGCCCACGACCATGATGACGGCGCCGAACCAGACCCACGGCACCAGCGGGTTGTAGTAGAGCCGGAAGATCCAGCCGCCGTCCGGCTGCGGGTCGCCCAGCACGACATATTTGTCGCTCAAGCCGTCGGTGTGGATCGCAACGTCGGTCGTCGTCATGCGCTGCAGCGGATAGGTCTTGCGCGACGGATGGACCGTGGCGAAGACCTGCCCATCGTGGCTTATGGTGACCGTCGCCTCTTCCGCCGAATAGTTCGGGCCGGGCACGGGATCGACCCGCTCGAAGCGATAGGTGTCGCCGGCGAGCGCGATACTGCCGCCCGGCTTCACGGTCTGGATCGCCTCCTGCTGCCAGCCGCTCGCAATCGTGATGCCGGCGATGGTCACGGCCAGGCCCGCATGGGCCACGGTCATGCCGATGGCCGCGCGCGGCACATGGACGAGCCGGTTCATGACGACGCTCCAGGGCGCCCGAAACAGGCGGATGCGCTCGGCGAATTCCGCGAGCGTGCCGACGAGCAGCCAGGCAGCGAGCGCCATGCCAAACGGCGCCACCGCCTCATGGCCCTTCGTCAGCGCGACCATGGCGATGGCGACCGCGACGGTGGCACCAAAGGCAAGCCGGAGCCGGGCCAAGACGCCGGCGAGATCCGCGCGCTTCCATGTCAGGAGCGGCCCGGCCGCCATGGTGACGATGAGCGGCACCATCAGCGGCACGAAGGTCGCGTTGTAATAGGGAGATCCCACCGAGACCTTGTCGCCGCCGATCACGTCGAGGAACAGGGGATAGAGCGTGCCGAGGAACACGGTGAGCGCCGCGGTCGCGAGCAGCAGGTTGTTCAGCACCAGTGCCGATTCGCGGCTGATCGGCGCGAAGCTGCCGGTCGCGCGCAGCGCCGGTGCGCGAACCGCGAACAGCGTGAGCGAGCCGCCGATCGCAATGACCAGCAGCGCCAGGATGAAGGCGCCGCGCGCCGGGTCGACCGCGAAGGCGTGGACCGAGGACAGCACGCCCGAGCGCACGAGGAAGGTGCCGAGCAGCGAGAGCGAGAAGGTGACGATGGCGAGGAACAGGGTCCAGCCTTTGAGCGTGTCGCGCTTCTCGACCACGATCGCCGAATGCAGGAGCGCCGTGCCCGAAAGCCACGGCATGAAGGACGCATTCTCGACCGGGTCCCACGCCCACCAGCCGCCCCAGCCGAGCTCATAGTACGCCCACCAGCTGCCGAGGCAGATGCCGAGCGTCAAGGCGCACCAGGCCAGCAGCGTCCAGGGCCGGACCCAGCGCGCCCAGGCGGCGTCGACCCGGCCCTCGATCAGGGCCGCGACCGCAAAGGAAAAGGCCATCGAGAAGCCGACGTAGCCGAGGTACAGGAACGGCGGATGGAACGCCAGGCCCGGGTCCTGCAGGATCGGGTTCAGCCCCTGGCCGTCCGGCGGCACCGGCAGCACACGCAGGAACGGGTTCGACGTGAACAGGATGAAGGCCAAGAAGCCGACACCGATCATGCCGTGAACCGAGAGCACGCGCGCCTTCAACGCCGGCGGCAGGTTGCGGCCGAAGGCGGCGACGGCGGCGCCGTAGAGCGTCAGGATCAGCGCCCACAGCAGCATGGAGCCCTCGTGGTTGCCCCAGACGCCGGTCACCTTGTAGATGAGCGGCTTCAGCGAGTGGCTGTTCTCGACCACGTTCTTCAGCGAGAAGTCCGACGTGACATAGGCGTGGACGAGGGCGCCGAACGCGATCGCGACCGCGCCGAACTGCAGCAGTGCCGCCATCGGCGCCACGTCCATGAGCGGCCGGCGGCCCAACTGCGCTCCCGCCATCGGCAGGATCGCCTGCACGATCGCGATCAAGAGCGCCAGGATCAGCGCGAAATGGCCGAGCTCGGCGATCATCATGGCTTGCTGGTCCCCCGGCTGGTCACCGGGGCGTTCACCGGGGCGTTCACCGGCTGCACGGTCATCGATTGCGCCGGCGGGCTGGCGGCACCGGGCGCCGCCGCCTCGGCATCCGGGCGCCATTCGCCGGATTTCTTGAGCGCGGCCGCGACCTCGGGCGGCATGTATTTCTCGTCGTGCTTGGCCAGCAGGGTCGCGGCCGTGAAGCTGCCGTCCGGCGCAAGCTTACCCTCGGCGACCACGCCCTGGCCCTCGCGGAACAGCGCCGGCGCCACGCCGACGTAGCTTACCGCGAGGTCGGTCTTGCCGTCGGTCACCTTGAACTGGAAACGCTTGCCGCCGTCGGAGGTGACCAGGCTGCCGGTCTCGACCAGCCCGCCGATGCGCAAGCGCTTGGTTGTGCCCGGATGCTTCTGCACGAGGTCGGTCGGGCTGTAGAAGAACACGAGATTGTCGTCGAACGCGTTCAGCACGAGCGCCGTCGCGATGCCGAGGCAGGTCATGCCGGCCAGCACGAAGATCAGGCGGCGGCGTTTACGGGTCATCGATCCTCCCCGCGGCGCTCACCCGTGATCTGGGCGAGGCGGCGCTGCGCCATGCGATACCGCCGGATCGACAGGGTCGCCACGAGGCCGAGTGCCGCAGCGGCAATGCCGTAGGCGGGCCAGACGAAGATTGCGTAGCCGCCCATGGCGGCCCAGGTCGCAAGGCCCGTCATCCGAACACCGTCATCCGAACACCCGCGAATCCGCCGCTTCCAGCTGCGTCACTTCAAGCGCGCGGATCTTGCGCTCGATCAAGGCCGCGCGCATGCGCACGACGAGCAGCGTCGCGAACAGCAGGGTGAAGGCGAGCCCCATGACCAGGAGCGGCCAGAGCAGCGACGGGTCGATGGTCGGGCCGCCCATGCGCAGCACGCTCGCCGGCTGGTGCAGCGTGTTCCACCAGTCGACCGAGAACTTGATGATCGGCACGTTGACGAAGCCGACGAGCGCCAGGATCGCCGCCGCGCGCCGACCGCGGACCGGGTCGTCGAACGCGCTCGAGAGCGCCATGTATCCCAGATAGAGGAAGAACAGCACCAGGACCGAGGTCATGCGCGCGTCCCATGCCCACCAGGTGCCCCACATGGGCTGGCCCCAGAGCGAGCCCGAGACGAGGCAGAGCCCGGTGAAGGTGGCGCCCAAGGGCGCTGTCTCCTCGGCGGCGATCTCGGCCAAGGGATGGCGCCAGATGAGCGCGCAGGCGCTCGCCGCCGCCAGGCTGGTATAGGCGCACATCGCCATCCAGGCCGACGGCACATGGATGAACATGATGCGCACGCTCTCGCCCTGCTGATAGTCGGGCGGCGCTACGAAGAGCGCCAGCACGAGCCCAACGCCAAGCAAGAGCGCGGTCGCGGTGGCGAGCCAAGGCAGCGCGGGCTCACTCAAGCGCATGAAGCGGGCGGGGTTGGCGAAACGATGCATCGACTGTCTTCTACCGCATTCTTTGTCGGCGCTCTTGCATTTATCGGTGTTCTTGGCGGCCGGCGCTATTCCAGCGCTTGTCGCAGGGCCGCCGCCGCCGCCCATGGGCAGAGTGGCAGAGCCAACGCCAAGAGCGCACCCAGTACCATGACATGGGTCAAGCCGTCGCCTATTCCAGCCGGGTCGGCCGCCGCCACGCCGAAGATCAGCACGGGGATCTCGAGCGGCAGGACCAGCAGCGAGACCAGCACCGCCGCGCGCCGGGCGCCCAAGGTCAGCGCCGCACCGACCGCGCCCAGGAGGCTCAGGGTCGGCGTGCCGAGCGCCAGCGCCAGGACGAGGCGCGGCAGGCTCGCAGCGTCGAACTGCAGCATGGAGGCGACGATCGGCGCCGCGACCAAAAGCGGCAGGCCGCTCAAGAGCCAATGGGCGAGCGCCTTCGCGAGCACCGCGAGCTCGAGCGGCAGCGGCGAAAGGGCCATGAGGTCGAGCGTGCCGTCCTCCCAATCGCCCTGGAACAGCCGGTCAAGCGCCAGCAGCGAGGCGAGCAGCGCCATGACCCAGACGATGCCGACCGCGTCGCGCGCCAGCGCCTCGGGCTCGGGTCCGAGCCCGAACGGGAAAAGCAGGGCGGCCAGCACGAAGAAGATCACTGCCATCAGCCCGTCGCCGCCCTGGCGGAACGCCAGGCGCAGGTCGCGCAGCAGCAGGGCGCGAAAGCCGCTCATCCAAATCACCAGGCGGTCGCGGCGGCCGGCCGGGCCGGCGGGAAATCGGCGATCGACAGGTGCCGCGCCCGGGCGAGCGCCAGCGGCTGGTGGGTCGCGAGCAGCACGATGCCGCCCCGGGCCCGATGCCGTTCGATGAGGTCGGTCACGAGCGCCAGCGCCTCGTCGTCGAGCCCGACCGTCGGTTCGTCCAAAAGCCAGAGTGGCGCCTGCCAGGCGATGAGGCGGGCGAGCGCCAGGCGCCGGCGCTGGCCGGACGACAGAAACCGGCAGGGCTGCGCCGCGGCGCGGGCCAGGCCCATGGTTGTGAGTGGACCCAGCGTGTCGTCGAGCGGCCGGCCTGCGAGATCGGCCCAGAAGCGCAGGGTCTCGCGCGCGGTCAAGGCCGGCTTCAATGCCTCCTGATGGCCGACGAAATGCAGGACGCGCTGGTAGCTCTCGAGATCGTCCGCGATCGGCGCACCGTTCCAGCGGAGCGTGCCGGCGGTCGGACGGCCGAAGCCCGCGACGAGGCGCAGCAGGCTCGACTTGCCGCTGCCGTTCGGCCCGGTCAGCACCAGCGCGTCGCCCGGCTCGAGCGCGAAGCCGAGGCTGCTGAACAGTGGCCGCTCGCCCCGGACCCCAGACAGGCTCTCGGCGCTCAGCCGCATGCGCTCCGTCCGATAAGCCTGTCGATGTGCATGGGCCCGCCCGCGGGAAAAAGGGCGGAACTCATACCATCGGCGGCGGCATTTGTCGCGAAAACGCTGCAAACCCTCGCCCGCGGAAGCGGGAGAGGGTGCCGAGCGCGAGGGTCGGGCCCCTTCCCTCTCCCGCCCGCGCGGGCGAGGGGCAGTCAGCCCTTACCCCGCCAAGTCCCTGGCGGCCAGGATCGGGCCGGGTGCCACGGGTTGGACGAACAGGATGGCGCCCTCGGCCTCGACATTCGGCATCGGATATTCGGCGGCCGTGCCGTTCCACTCGCCAAGACGCACCAGCGAGCGCACGACCTGGTATTCGGTCAGTGTCCGCCCACCGTTCTCGCCGCGCCCGACCGGCGTCACGTGGCTCCGGTCGTAGCCGGCGAGCCAGACATCGGCCTGGACCGCGTCGCCCGCGCCGATCCGGACCGTGCGGCCGCCCTTGTCGTCGGTACGGATGTCGATGGCGGGGCCGGCGTCGGCCCGGCGCCGTGCCGAGTTGATGAGGGCCAGGATATTCTCCCGGTCGGACCCGACCGCGTCGGCCGCCCCGTCGACGACGAGCTGCGGCGTGTAGATCGAGCGCTTGCCGAGCCGGCGCGCATAGTCGTTCTGCCGGGCGGTCGCGGTGGCACTCGAGAACGGGTCGCGCCAGCCGAGCCCGTTCCAGTAGTCAACATGGAACGCGAGCGCCAACACGCCCGGCCGGCGCGCGAGCTCGCCCAGGAGCGCGTCCGCCGGCGGGCAGGAATTGCAGCCCTGCGAGGTGAAGAGCTCGATCAGCACCGGCCGCGCGCCCTGGCCGGCGCCCGGGTCGCTCTGGGCGTCGACCTGGTGAATGCGGGCAGAGCCGGCGAGGGCGAAACCGGCGGCGAAGAGCGCGAGGCGGCGAAGCATGGTCATGATGGGAGGATTAGGCGCCGGCCCCGCCGCCGGCGCCAGTCAACTCCGGTCACGTTCGGGTGAGCCTGTCTTTCCCTTGCCCGTCTTTCCCTTGATGTAGGCCGCCACCGTCGAGCCAGTCCTGGGCCTGGGCCCGGCCCTGGTCGCGGAGCGCCGTCAGGAACGTCCAGTCGAGATCGAGCGCGCTGCCCGGCGGCGCACCGTCGGTCTCGATGACCAGCCGGTGCAGCCGGAAGCGCCCGGCCGCGGCGTCGGGTGCGAGCGCCGCCCATTCCTCGATGAGCGGCCGGTTGAACACGATCTGGTTCAGCCGCTGCGCGATCTCCCGGGCGCTCGTCGGCAGGCCGTCGTGCTCGACCGGGTTCAGCTGGACGACCAGCAGATCGTCCGGCGGCTTGCCTTCGATGAGCGCTTTGAGCGGCGGATTGAGCGAATAGCCGCCGTCCCAATAGGCCTCGCCCTCGATCTCGACCGCCTGGTGGATGAACGGCAGGCAGGCGGACGCGATGACCGCGTCGAGCGTGATTTCGCCGCGGCGGAACAGGCGCGGCTCGCCGTCGCGGATTCGTGTCGCGGCGATGATCAGCTCCGGCGCCGCCGCGTCGGCGAGGACGGCGAAATTCACCTCCTCGGCCAGCACCTCGCGCAGCGGGTTCACGTCGAGCGGGTTCAGCTGATAGGGCGAGAACAGGCGCGAGGTGACATCGAGCGCCACCGCGCCGGCCGACTGGCCGAGCCCCGGCAGCCAGCTCGGCCGGGCGAAGCTCGCCTTTTCGGAGAGTCGCCGCCATACCCGTTCGAGGCCGAGGCGCGCCGCCTCGGGGCCGCCCAGCACCCAGTTGCTGATGAGCGTCACGCCGTTGACGGCACCGGCGCTGGCGCCGCTCACGGCACTAAGCGGCAGGTCCGGCTCTTCGAGCAGGCGGTCGAGCACGCCCCAAGTGAAGGCGCCGAGCGCGCCGCCGCCCTGCAGGCCCAGGGCCAGCCTTCGGCGGCCGGCCGATGGTTTGGGCTGGGGTTCCTCATGCTCGGGTTCGGCGGCGGGCTTGCCCGGCCTGATCCAACGGCCCAGCTGATCGACGACCCAGGCGGTCTGGCGGCGCGACTTGGCCATCCGGCTTTCCTTCCTCGGCGGTGATCCCTGGAAAGATGCTGGCTCGGGGCTGATGTTGGGCCGTCAATGTGACATCAGTACCGGCAGGGTCATGTGGTCGAGGATCGCGCGCGTGACGCCGCCCATGATCAACTCGCGCAGGCGGCTGTGGCCGTAGGCGCCCATGACCAGGAGATCGGACGACAGGTCCGCCGCCAGCGACAGCAGCAGATCGGGCACGGCGATGGTGCCGCCGCCGTCGTTGCGCGCCTCGGCGGCGACGTTGTGGCGGGCGAGATGGGCGGCGAGTGCCGCCGCCCCTTGCGTCGCCGAGCCGCCGCTCTGCAGCTTGTCGCCGACCGTGACGATCGTGACCCGTTCGGCCCGGGTCAGAAGCGGCATGGCGTCGCCGACTGCGCGCGCCGCCTCACGGCCGCCGTCCCAGGCGACGAGCACGCGTCGGCCGAGCGAGGGGAACCGGCCGGCGTAGGGCATGATGAGGCACGGCCGGCCGGCCGACAGCGGCACATGCTCGGCCAAGCCCGGTGTCGAGCTGAATGGCGCCGCCTGCGGCTCGCTCTGGCCCAGCACGATGAGGTCGGCATAGCGGCCGTGCTGCGTCACCGTCCGGTCGGCAAGCCCGCTCGCCTCGCGCCATTCGCGGCCGATCGCCCGGCCGGCGACCTGGCGGTCGAACAGTTCGCGCGCCCGCGCCCGGTCCGCCTCGGCCCGTTCGGCGGCGTAGCGGATCACCATTTCGGTGGCGTAGCCCTCGATCCAGGGCATCTCCTCGGCCGTCGACGCGATATGCAGCCCGACCAGATGGCCTTCGCCTGCCTCGGCCAGTGCAGCCGCAGCCTCGACGCGCCATTCCGCCGCCCTGCCGCCGTCGACATGGACCAGGATGTCTTTGAGCATGGTTCGATCCTCCGAAGGGATGTCACGATACCAACGCTTGAACACCGCATATGGTACGCCACGGCGGAGAACGCCCCAAAAGAAAACGGCCGGGGCGTCGCCGCCCCGGCCGATCTCCGTCAGAATGAAGGCCGCAAGCCTTTGATCAGGCGGCGTCCTTCATCATGTTGCGCAGCACGTAGTGCAGGATGCCGCCGTGGCGGTAGTACTCGACTTCGTCGAGGGTATCGATCCGGCACTTCAGCGTGACGTCGGTCTTGGAGCCGTCGGCGCGGGTGATCGTGCAGGCGACGTCCATGCCCGGCTTGATGCCTTTCTCGACGCCGGTGATGTCGACCGTCTCGGTGCCGTCGAGCTTCAGGGTCTGGCGCGTCATGCCATCCTTGAACACGAGCGGCAGGATGCCCATGCCGACCAGGTTCGAGCGGTGGATGCGCTCGAAGCTCTCGGCGATGACCGCCTTGACGCCGAGCAGCCGGGTGCCCTTGGCCGCCCAGTCGCGCGACGAGCCGGTGCCGTATTCCTTGCCGGCGAAGATGACCAGCGGCGTGCCTTCCTTCTGGTACTCCATCGCCGCGTCATAGATCGACTCGACCTTGCCGTTCTTCTTGGTGACGCCGCCTTCGACGCCCGGCACCAGCTCGTTCTTGATGCGCACGTTGGCGAACGTGCCACGCATCATGACCTCGTGGTTGCCGCGGCGCGAGCCGTAGCTGTTGAAGTCGGCCGGACGCACCTGGTAGCCCAGCAGGTACTGGCCCGCCGGGCCGTCCTTCTTGATCGAGCCGGCCGGCGAGATGTGGTCGGTCGTGATCGAGTCGCCGAGGATGGCCAAGAGCTTGGCGCCCTTGACGTCGGAGACCGGCGCCGGCTCCTTCGGCATGTTCTCGAAGAACGGCGGGTGCGCGATGTAGGTCGAGCCCTCGACCCACTTGTAGGTCTTGCCGGTCGCGGTCTCGATCTTCTGCCACGCCGCCGGGCCCTTGAACACGTCGGCGTAGCGCGACTTGAACATCTTGGACGTCAGGTTCTTGTGGACCGTGTCCGCGATCTCCTCGTTCGACGGCCAGATGTCTTTCAGGTAGACCGGCTTGCCGTCCGAGCCGGTGCCGATCGGGTCCTTGGTCAGGTCGATGTTCATCGAGCCGGCGAGCGCGTAGGCCACGACCAGCGGCGGCGAGGCCAGGTAGTTCGCGCGCACGTGCGGGCTGATGCGGCCTTCGAAGTTGCGGTTGCCCGACAGCACGGCGGCAACCGTCAGGTCGCCCTCCTCGACCGCCTTGGCGATCGGGTCGGGCAGCGGGCCGGAATTGCCGATGCAGGTGGTGCAGCCGTAGCCGACCAGGTTGAATCCCAGCTTGTCGAGCTCCTTGTCGAGGCCGGACTGAGCCAGGTACTCGGTCACGACCTGGCTGCCGGGGGCGAGCGAGGTCTTGACCCACGGCTTGACCGTCAGGCCCTTGGCGGCCGCGTTGCGCGCGACGAGGCCGGCGGCCAGCATGACCGACGGGTTCGACGTATTGGTGCAGCTCGTGATCGCCGCGATCACCACGCTGCCGTGGCCGATCTCGTAGTTGGTGCCGTCGACCTTGACCTGCTTCGCAAGCTTGGCCGGGTCCTCGGTGTTGGCGAGCTTCGGCAGCTCGGTCTTGAACGAGGGGGCCGCGGCCGACAGCAGCACCTTGTCCTGCGGGCGGCGCGGGCCGGCCAAGGACGGCTCGACGGTCGAAAGGTCGAGCTCGAGCGTGTCGGTGAAGACCGGGTCCGGCGTCGCGTCATCGCGCCACATGCCCTGGGCCTTGGCATAGGCCTCGACGAGCGCCACCCGGTCGGCGTCGCGGCCGGAGAAGGTCAGGTACTTGATCGTCTCGGCGTCGATCGGGAAGAAGCCGCAGGTCGCACCATATTCCGGCGCCATGTTGCCGATCGTGGCGCGGTCGGCGACGGAGAGCGCGCTGATGCCGGGCCCGAAGAACTCGACGAACCGGCCGACGACGCCCTTCTTGCGCAGCATCTGGGTCACGGTCAGCACCAGGTCGGTTGCGGTCGCCCCCTCGCGGAGCTTGCCCGACAGCTTGAAGCCCACGACCTCGGGCAGCACCATCGAGATCGGCTGGCCCAGCATGGCCGCCTCGGCCTCGATGCCGCCGACGCCCCAGCCTAGGACCGCCATGCCGTTCACCATGGTGGTGTGGCTGTCGGTGCCGACGAGCGTGTCCGGATAGGCCACCAGCGTGCCGTCATCCTCCTTGCCGACCCAGACGGCCTGGGCCAGGTACTCGAGGTTGACCTGGTGGCAGATGCCGGTGCCCGGCGGCACGACGCGGAAATTGTCGAACGCGTCCTGGCCCCAGCGCAGGAAGGAATAGCGCTCGCCGTTGCGCTCGAACTCGAGGTCGACGTTCTCCTCGAACGCCTTGGGCGAGCCGAAATAATCGACCATGACCGAATGGTCGATGACGAGGTCGACCGGCGACAGCGGGTTGATCTTCTCCGGGTCGCCGCCCAGGTTGACCATCGCCTGGCGCATGGCGGCCAGATCGCAGACCGCCGGCACGCCGGTGAAGTCCTGCATCAGCACGCGCGCCGGGCGGAATGCGATCTCGCGGGTCGAGGTCTTGTCCTTGAGCCACTGGCCCACGGCCTTGACGTCGTCGACCGACACGGTCCGGCCGTTCTCGAGCCGGACCAGGTTTTCCAGGAGCACGCGCAGCGAGAAGGGCAGGCGGGAGATATCGCCCAGGCCCGCAGCCTCGGCCGCCGCCGGCAGGCTGTAATAGTCATAGGTCTTCCCGCCCGCCGTCAGCTGGCGACGGGTCTTCAGCGTGTCATGGCCGGAATATTTCACGGCGAACTCCTTTGGCTCGGCAATGTCGTGAGGGCGGGCGGGCGGCGCTGGCCGCGAGACGGCCGAAGGCGCCCGCATCCCTCACGGGGATCGGAAGCTGGCGTGCGTTCCCGTTGATATCGCAGTTGCGCGACCGGAACAACAGGGGCTTCGCCCTTCCTATCGGGCATCCCAGGGGCTTTTCCAGGGCTGGCCGCCGTCATTTTGTCGGGACATCGTTCTGCCGGCTGCGGCACCCGCATAATTCCCGCACAATTCGCCCGTAGAACTCGGCCATAGAGTCCCGCACGAGACCGGAGAACCGGCCGGAGACGGGACCAGGCAGGGAGGCGGCATGGCTTCGAACGAGGCATCCGGCTGGGCGTGCCCCAGTTGTGCATACTGGCGTCCGCGTCGGCTTGACCGACCCCAGAGCATCACGCATGCTCACCTTCAATGAATTCAAAGGCTCCCGCGGCTTTCGCGAAGGTGCCGACGCCCGGCAAAGAGGCGGCACGAAGGGAGGCGACCTTCCGGTGACAACCGATCCGGTGCTCGTCGCACGCGACGTTTCCATCCGCTTCGGCGGGGTCAAGGCGCTGACCGACGTCAGCTTCGAGGTCAAGTCCGGCGAGCTCTTTTCCATCATCGGGCCGAACGGCGCCGGCAAGACGTCGCTCTTGAACTGCATCTCCGGCCGCTACCGCCCGACCGCGGGCTCGATCCATCTCCTGGGCCGCGACGTCACGCATTTGAAGCCCAACAAGCGCGCGGCGATCGGCATCGGCCGGACGTTCCAGAACCTGGCGCTGTTCGGGCACATGTCCGTGCTCGACAACATCATGGTCGGCCGGCACCACCTCCTAAAAAACAACTTCCTCTCCGGCGCGCTCTATTGGCTGGGCGGCGCCCAGAAGGAGGAGCTCGCGCACCGGCGCGAGGTCGAGGACATTATCGACTTCCTCGAGATCGAGGCGGTCCGCCATGCGACCGCCGGCACGCTCTCCTACGGCTTGAGGAAGCGCGTCGAGCTCGCCCGTGCCGTCGCCTTGAAGCCGAAGCTCCTGCTGCTCGACGAGCCGATGGCCGGCATGAACCTCGAGGAAAAGGAGGACATGGCGCGCTACATCCTCGACCTCAACGAGGAATGGGGCATGACCATCGTCATGATCGAGCATGACATGGGCGTGGTCATGGACATCTCGCACCGGGTCATGGTGCTCGACTTCGGCCGGAAGATCGCCGAGGGCCTGCCGGCCGACGTGCTCGAGGACGAGTATGTGAAGAAGGCCTATCTCGGCGAGGAGCTGCCGGGCCTCGAGGCGGAGGAAGCCGCCGCATGAAACCCTCCGTCCTGCCGCCGCTGCCCGATCTCGCGCGCTGCGACACGCTGCCGAAGCTGCTGGCTTATAATGCCGAGCAGTTCGGCCGCGATGTGGCGCTCCGGGAAAAGCGGCTCGGGCTCTGGACCGAATTCACCTGGAGCCAGTACCAGGACGGCGTCAGGAAGCGCACTTATGGCCTGGCGAGCCTCGGCATAGGCCGGGGCGATGTCGTGGGATTGATCGGCGACAACCGGCCGGGCTGGCTCATGGGCGAGCTCGCGGCCCATGCGCTGGGCGCCATCAGCCTCGGCATCTATCGCGACGCGCTCGACGAGGAGGTGGCCTATCTCGTCAACCACGCCGGCGTCCGGGTGATCCTGGCCGAGGACGAGGAGCAAGCGGACAAGCTGCTGGCGTTGGGCGAGCGCATCCCCACGGTCCGGCACATCATCTATGCCGACCCGCGCGGCATGCGCAAATACGACGATCCGCGCCTGATGGCCGAGACGGAGCTGTTCCGCCGCGCGGCCGAGGCCGAGGCGGCCGATCCCGGGCTCTACGCCCGCTCGGTCGCGGCCGGTACGGCCGACGATGTCGCGGTGCTGTGCACGACTTCGGGTACCACCTCCCATCCCAAGCTCTCGATGATGCGCGGCGGCGGCCTCATCCGCCACTGTGCTTCCTATCTCCGCGTCGATCCCAAGGGGCCGGACGACGAATATGTCTCGGTCCTGCCCTTTCCCTGGATCATGGAGCAGATCTACGCGGTCGTGAAACCGCTCTTGTGCCGCATGCGCGTCAATTTCGTCGAAGAGCCCGAGACGACGATGCACGACATGCGCGAGATCGGGCCGACGTTCATCCTGCTGGCGCCGCGCGTGTGGGAACAGATCGCGGCCGACGTCAGGGCGCGCATGATGGACGCCTCGCCCTTGAAGCGCTTGCTGTTCGACCGGGGCCTGAAGCTCGGCATGGCAGCACTCGACCAGGGCCGGCGCTCGCCGGCCGCCGACATGCTGCTGTTCAGTGCGCTTCGGGATAGGCTGGGATTCTCGCGCCTGCGCTCGGCCGCGACTGGCGGGGCCGCACTCGGGCCTGACACGTTCCGCTTCTTCCTCGCCATGGGCGTGCCGCTCCGCCAGCTCTACGGCCAGACCGAGCTCGCCGGCGCCTACACGATCCATCGCAGGGGCGAGGTCGATTTCGACACGGTCGGCGTCGCGTTCGACGAGACGATCGAGGTCGAGATCCGCGAGCCCGACCAGAACGGCGTCGGCGAGATCGTGACGCGCCATCCGAACATGTTCATGGGCTATTGGAACCAGCCGGAGGAGAGTGCAGCGGCGCTGCAATCCGGCTGGATGCCGACCGGCGATGCCGGCTATTGGAACAAGGCGGGCCAACTCGTCGTCATCGACCGCATCAAGGACATCGCGACGACCGCGGGCGGCGACCGTTTCTCGCCGCAGTACATCGAGAACAAGCTCAAGTTCTCGCCCTTCATCGCCGAGGCGGTCGTGCTGGGCCACGGCCGGCCACACCTGGCCGCCATGGTGTGCATCCGCTTCGACATCCTCTCCAAATGGGCGGAGAAGCACCGCATCGCGTTCACGACCTACAGCGATCTCTCGGCCAAGCCGGAGATCCGCAGCATGATCCGGCGCGAGATCGAGGCGATCAACCGCGCGCTGCCGGATGCCCAGCGCATCCGCCGCTTCCTCCTGCTCTACAAGGAGCTCGACGCCGACGACGGGGAACTGACGCGCACGCGCAAGGTCCGGCGCGGCGTCATCGCCGAGAAATATGGCTCGATCATCGAGGCGATCTATCGCGGCGACCCGTCGATCCCGATCGACACGACCATCACCTTTCAGGATGGCACCAAGCAGCGCATCCGCACCACGCTCACGGTCGAGAACCTGGCGCCCGAGCCGGTCTCGACGCTGGCGGCCGAATAGGGGGCCCCATGGACCTTCACCTGCTGCTGCAGCTCTCGATCAACGGGCTCATCGTCGGCACGCTCTATGGCGTCGTCGGCATGTGCTTCGTGCTCATCTACAAGGCGTCGCAGATCGTCAATTTCGCGCAGGGCGAGTTCCTGCTGATCGGCGCCTGGGTGTGCTGGTGGTTGCTCACCAAGTACCACCTGCCGTTCGTCTGGGGCTTCCTGGTGACACTCGCCTTCATGGTCGCCTTCGGCTTCCTGCTGCAGGTGGTGGTGCTCCGGCCCATGATCGGCGAGCCGGTGATCTCGGTCATCATGATGACGATCGGGCTCTCGATCTTCTGCCAGGCGCTGATGAAATGGATCTTCGGCGTCCTGCCGCAGCCCTATCCGCAAGTGTTCGCGGTGAAATCGGTCAATATCTTCGGGCTCGAGGTGCAGACCGTCTATCTGATGGCCATGGCGATCAGCCTCGTCATCATGGTGGGCTTCGCCTGGTTCTTCAAAATGTCGCGCACGGGCCTCGCCATGCGGGCGACCTCGTTCGACCAGCAGGTGGCGCAGTCGCTCGGCATCTCGGTCCGGCAGGTCTTCGCGGTCAGCTGGGCGATCTCGGCCATGGTCTCGGCGGTCGCCGGAGTCGTGGTCGGCGTCGTCAACGGCGTGTCGAGCGCACTCTCGTTCTTCGGCATCAAGGTGTTCCCGGCCGTGATCCTGGGCGGGCTCGATTCGATCGTCGGCTCCGTGCTCGGCGGGCTCGTCATCGGCGTGCTCGAGAACTGGGCGCAGTTCGTCGACAGCCAGTTCCTGAAATGGGGCAATCTCTACGAAGTGGCGCCCTTCTACGTCCTGATCGTCATCCTCATGATCAAGCCGTACGGCCTCTTCGGCAAACGCGACATCGAGCGGGTCTGACGCCATGGCCACTGCGACGCTCCGCCCGTGCGGCGACTTCAAGTCGCGCTATGCGGCCGACCAGACGATCTTTCCGACGGTCTGGTCGCGCAACTTCTGCATCCTGGGCGTCGTGCTGGTCGCGGCGGCCCCGTTCCTTGTCGACCGGTATGTGCTGAACCTGCTGATCCAGATCGGCTATCTCGGCATTGCCGCCTTGGGTCTCAATATCCTGGTGGGCTTCACCGGCCAGATCTCGATCGGCCATGCCGTATTCTTCGGCTTCGGCGGCTTCGCCTCGTGCTTTCTCAACAGCAACGCCGGCATCCCGCCCGTGCTGTCGATCCCACTTGCCGGGGTGATGACGACCGCGGTGGGATTGGTGTTCGGCATTCCGGCGGCACGGCTCAAGGGGCTCTATCTCGCGATCGCGACGCTTGCGGCGCAGTTCATTCTGCTCGACTTCTTCGGCCGGGCCGAATGGTTCACCGGCGGGTCGAACGGCACCGTCGCGGATCCGGTGAGCCTGTTCGGCTTCAAGTTCAACCACGACGAAAGCTACCTCTACGTCGTGCTGTTCTATGTGGTCGTGCTCTACGTCGCGGCCGCGAACCTGATGCGGACGCGCGACGGCCGGGCCCTGGTCGCCGTGCGCGACTATTACCTCGCGGCCGAGATGATGGGCGTGAACCTGACGAAATACCGGACCTTGTCGTTCGGCATCTCGTCCTTCTACGCCGGCATCGGCGGCGCCCTCTATGCGCACTACCTGGGCTTCATGTCGATCGAGGGGCTCGACATCAGCTTCTCGATCCAGTTCCTCGCCATGATCATCATCGGCGGCCTGGGCTCGATCATGGGCACGCTCATGGGCACTGCGTTCATGGTGCTCCTGCCGCAGCTCGTGAATTTCCTCGCCCGCTCCTTGGACGGCAGCGCCATCGACCATGCGCTGGGCCTGCACGAAGGCCTGCCGTTCCTGCGCGAGATGACGATCGGTGCGGCGATCATCCTGTTCCTGATCTTCGAGCCCGACGGGCTCGCCCACCGCTGGAAGCAGATCAAGGCGTACTGGAAGCTCTACCCGTTCAGCTACTGACAAGAACAAAGCACGTCCAAGGGGAGGAAACCGAAGCCATGAAGATGCTGAAACTGACGCTCATGCTGGCCGGTGCCGCGGCACTGGTTCCCTCGCTCGCGCGCGCCGATTATCCGATCGGCCACCTGAACGATTTCTCCGGCGGCACGGCCGACGTCGGCAAGCCCTACGGCCAGGGCGTCGACGATGCGCTCGCCTACATCAACGCCCATGGCGGCATCAACGGCACGAAGCTTGCGGTCGACGCGACCGACTACGGCTACCAGGTGCCGCGCGCGCTCGCCGCCTACAAGAACTGGACCGGGTCCAACAAGGTCGTCGCCATCATGGGCTGGGGCACGGCCGATACCGAGGCGCTGGTCAAGAGCGTGACCGACGACCAGATCCCCTTTGTCTCCGCGTCCTACGCCGGCACCTTGACCGACCCGACCGGCAAGGGCGGCCCGGCGAGCGAGCGGGCGGCACCCTATAACTTCTTCTATGGCCCCTCATATTCGGACTCGGCGCGCGCGCTCGTGCAGTGGGCGGCCGAGGATTGGAAGAAGAAGGGCGGCCAGGGCAAGCCCAAGTGGGTCCACATGGGCGCCAACCATCCCTATCCGAACGCCCCGCGCAAGGCTGAGGAAGAATACGCCAAGGAACTGGGCTTCGAGGTGCTGGACCCGGTCGTCTTCGCTCTCACCCCCGGCGACTACACAGCGCAATGCCTGACGCTCAAGCAGTCGGGCGCCAACTACGCCTATCTCGGCAATACCGGTGCCTCCAACATCGCCGTCTTGAAATCGTGCGAGACGGCCGGCGTCAAGGTGCAGTTCGTCGGCAACGTCTGGGGCATCGACGAGAACTCGCTCAAGGCCGCGGGTTCGGCCGGCAACGGCGTGGTGTTCCCGGTCCGCACCGCCGCCCTCTGGACCGACAACGTGCCGGCGCTGTCGCTGTTCAAGGAGATCGCCAAGAACTCCGACCCGTCGGGCAAGGAATACAAGGCCGTGCATTACCTGGCCGGCGTCTGCGCCGCCTTCTACCTGAAGGAGGCGATGGAATGGGCGGCCGCCAACGGCGGCGTCACCGGTCCGACCATCGCCAAGGGTTTCCAGGCCAAGGCCAACTGGGTCCCGAAGGGTACGGAAGGCGTGTGCAAGCCGTCGACCTGGACCGCCGAGGATCATCGCCCGACCTTGTCGGTCGAGCTCTACCAGACCCAGGTCACGGGCCCGACCGACAGCGGCACGGTGAGCGAGCTCATCGCCAAGGGCACGATGAAGCTCAACAAGGTCGCGACCATCGAGCTGCCGCGCAAGAAGGAATGGATCGGCTACTAGCCGGTCCGGAGCGAGGGACTTGGGGCAGATGAGCGCCGCCACCGCAGAGATGCCGACGATCGCGACCCCGGCCGAGCCGGCGCCGCTCCTGACCGTCAACAACCTGGAGGTCGTCTATAACGACGTCATCCTCGTGCTGCGCGGGCTCAACCTCAAGGTCCCGGAGGGCGAGATCGTGGCCTTGCTCGGTGCCAACGGCGCCGGCAAATCCACGACCTTGAAGGCGATCTCGGGCTTGCTCAAGGCCGAGGACGGCCAGATCACTCGCGGCGATGTCCTGTTCCGGGGCGAGCGCCTGAACGGCCTCGACCCGGACCAGATCGTCCGGCGCGGCATCTTCCAGGTCATGGAGGGGCGGCGCATCGTCGCCGACATGACCGTGCACGAGAACCTGCGGCTCGGCGCCCACACGCGCCGGGACGGCGGGGTGCGCGACGACCTCGACCGGGTCTACGGCTATTTCCCCCGGCTCAAGGAGCGCACGGGGTTGGCGGGCTATCTCTCGGGCGGCGAGCAGCAGATGCTGGCGATCGGCCGGGCGATCATGGCGCGGCCGAAGCTCATCCTGATGGACGAGCCGTCCATGGGCCTGTCGCCGCTCCTGGTCAAGGAAGTGTTCCTGATCATCCGCCGGCTCGCGCGCGATCTGGGGCTCACCATCCTCCTGGTCGAGCAGAACGCGCGGCTCGCCCTCGAGGCGGCGAGCTACGGCTACATCATGGAGCAGGGCAAGATCGTGCTCGACGGCACCGCCGACGCGCTCAAATCGAACGAGGACGTGAAGGAATTCTACCTGGGCCAGGGCGAGGCCCGGAAATCCTTCAAGGGCCTCAAATCCTTCAAGCGGCGCAAGCGTTGGCTTTAGTGAGCTTCGCCTGAGTGAGTTAAGCCTGGCGGCACGACCCTCACCCCAACCCTCTCCCGCAAGCGGGAGAGGGAGGGACCCGCGGCAGCGGGAGGGTGAGGGCGGTGCCGCGGCATCCAGTCCAAGGGTCCGGGACATGACCGAGTATTACGACGCGCTGGAAACCCGGCCGCCGGAGGTGCGGGAGGCGGCTTTGTTCGCGGCCCTGCCGGCGCAGATCGCCCATGCCCAGGCGCGGGCACCCGGCTTCGCCCGGCTCCTGGCCGGCGTCGAGGCGGCGGCGATCACGAGCCGGGCGGCGCTTGCCCAGCTGCCGCTCGTGCGCAAGTCCGACCTCATCGAGGCGCAGAAGGCGATGCGGCCCTTCGCCGGCTTCAACGCGATCGCGCCCGGCCGGCTCGCCCGCATCTTCCAATCGCCGGGACCGATCTACGACCCCGAAGGGCGCGGCACCGACTGGTGGCGGCTCGCCCGCGCGCTCCATGCCGCGGGCTTCCGCCCGGGCGAGCTCATCCACAACACGTTTTCCTATCACATGACCCCGGCCGGCTCGATCTTCGAGACCGGCGCCCATGCCTTGGGCTGCGCCGTGTTCCCGGCCGGCGTTGGCCAGACCGAGCAGCAGGTGCGGGCGATTGCCGACCTCGGACCCGTGGGCTATGCCGGCACCCCGTCGTTCCTGGGCCTGCTCCTCGACAAGGCGCGGGAGATCGGCGTCGCCATCCCGTCGCTGACCAAGGGGCTGGTCTCGGGCGAGGCTTATCCCGAGACGGCGCGTGCCCGTTTCGCCGAGGCCGGCATATCGGTGCTGCAATGCTATGCCACGGCCGACGTCGGCCTCATTGCCTACGAGACGCGGCCGCGCGGCGGACTGGTGCAGGACGAGGGCGTGCTGGTCGAGCTGGTCCGTCCCGGCACCGGCGATCCGGTTGGCGAGGGCGAGGTCGGCGAGGTCGTCGTCACCAGTTTCAATCCGGACTATCCGCTGATCCGCTTCGCGACCGGCGACCTGTCGCAGTTCCTCGACGGGCCGAGCCCGTGCGGCCGGACGAACCGGCGCCTCAAAGGCTGGCTCGGGCGGGCCGACCAGACGACCAAGGTCAAGGGCATGTTCGTCCATCCGAGCCAGGTTGCCGAGATCGTCCGCCGCTATCCGGGCATCGAATGCGCGCGCCTCGTCGTCGAACGCGAGGGGGAGAACGACCGCATGACGCTGGTGTGCGCGCTGGACCCCGGCGCCGCCGAGCCGGCCGTTGCGGCGCTGCAGGAGACGATCCAGGCTGTGACAAAATTGCGAGGCGCGGTACGTTTCGTCGCATCGGGCGGCCTGCCGAATGATGGCAAGGTAATTGACGACACGCGTGCCTAGGCCGACGGCACGTGTTTGCCGCTAATGCGCGCAATCACACTTTCGCCATAATTATGCCCGGCCGGCGCCGCAATTGAATTGTGGACTGTGGGAGCCGCGCCACCGTCGAGACGGCGGTCGCGGCATCAGCGTAGCCTTGCGCATGCCTTCAGTCGGCGCTCGGGCGGCCTTTGGATCCGGACGGATCGGGGCCGCCCGTTTTTCTTCAAGAGGGCCGCAGGGCCCTGAGCGCCGCGCGATCCGCGCGGGCAAGCGTCACGACCCGCGTGAGTTCGCCATACGGCCGCTGGATCAGCCCCTGGAGCGTCGCGAGGCTGCGGCCCAGATGCTCGTCGAGTAGCGCGATCTCGGCCGGGCTCCAGCCGACGAGCCATTCCTCGAGCGATTTTGCCGGCTGCGGCCGGCCCGCCTTGGGCCGCACGGGTGCCGTGGCCTGCAAGCCGGGGCGGGCGATCCGACGGGAGCCCTGGCGCGCGAGCCAGCCGTCGAGCGAGCCCGGCCCGTCCCATTCGGGCCCATCCCATTCGAGCCCACCCGAGTCGAGGCCGTCCCCGTCGAGTGCCGCCGCCAACCCCTCAACCAGGAGCGGGCTCGGCCGCACGGCCTCCGGATCACCGTTGCGCTTCATGCGGCAGCGCGGCCAACTCAGGTGGAGCCGCGTTTCCGCCCGGGTCAGTGCCACATAGAACAGGCGGCGTTCCTCGGCGCGCGCCGCGGCGTCGGTCGCGCGATAGTGCGGCAGCGCGCCCAGGACGAGGCCGGGCAGGAACACGGCCTCGAACTCCAGGCCTTTCGATTCATGGATGGTGCGGAACGCGACGCCGGGCTTGTCACTATCCTCGATCGGGATGCGCTGCCGGCGCAGCGCCGCCCTGACGGTCTCGATCACGGTCTCGGCCGCGGGCCGCGCGCGATAGAGCACGGCGATCCGTTCGGGTGGCAGCTCCTCCTCGTCGACGAGGCGGGCGATGCGCCGCGCAATCCAGCGGCCCTCGGCCTCGGCATCCTCCGCCTCGTGGGCCACGACCTGGCCGGGATTGAGCCAGCCGTCACCGTCCCGGCGCTCGTCGAGGGCGATCGGCCGCGTGCCGCGGCGCCGGTCGCCGGCGATGACCGCACGCGCGAGGCCGGTGATCGCCCGGCCGCAGCGCAGGTTGGTGCCGAGCCGATAGGTCCGGGCGCCGGGGAAATCGCGGCCGAAGCGGCGGATGCGCTCAACCTCGGCATGGCGGAAGCCGAAGATCGCCTGGTCCTCGTCGCCGACCGCCCAGAGGCGCCCGCCGCCCACGAGGAACAGCTGGAAGAACGCGACCTGGGCCGCGGTCACGTCCTGGTATTCGTCGACGAGCAGGTCGGTGAAGCGCCCGAACAGCTTCTGCGCCAGCGCCGGCTCAGCCTGGCAGCGTGCGATCACGCGGTGCTGAATCTCCGCATGGTCGTAAAGCGCTGCCTTGTCCATGGCAGCGCGATAGTCGCCGTAGCAGCGGGCCGCCCGGCGCCACACGTCACCGACGTCGGCCGACTGGGCAAGCCGGCCGATCTCGGCCTCGCCCATCAACCGGGCGCGCAACCCGTCGAAGGCACCCAGCAGGTTGGTGCCGTCCTCGTCGGCATCGAGTGCCGTGCGGCCGAACAGGCGGACCGCGAAGCCCTCGCGGCTTTCGCCCGGCCGTTCCTCGTCCCCACGTCCCTCATTGGCGCGCCGGCGCTCATCGACCAGCAGCCCGAAGTCGGCCGTGACGCCGAACGGACCGGCGGCGGCGCGCAGGATCGCTTGCGCGAACCCGTCGATCGTGCGGACGCGCCGCTCGAGCGCCCGGCGGTCCTGGGTGAAGGTCTCGAGCCGATCCAGCATCTCGGCGGTCGCGCGCCGCGTGAAGGTCACGAGCGCCATGCGATCGGGCTCGGCGCCCGCCTCGCGCCGGTGGAGATAGCGGGCGACGAGCGTGCGCGTCTTGCCGGCGCCGGCGCAGGCGTCGACCAGCGCATGGGCATGCGGTGCCGTCGCGGCGGCGAACTGCTCGTCGGTCAGATCGAGCGCCGGCCGGCCGGCGTAATGGAGGAGCGGCATTCAAACCAGCCGATCATGCAGCTCCTCTTCGCCCCATTGGGGCGGAGAGGGGCTTTTACTCAAGCAGCGAGGCCGCGCTCGAGGCAGCTGGCGAGCCGCTTGGCGAAGGCGACCGGGTCGGGCAGCGCCTCGCCTTCGACGATGCGGGCCTGGTCCAGCAGCAGCCAGGCGGCGTCCTCGAGCGCCGGGCCGGTGCCGAATTGCCCCAGGCGCTCGGCCAGGCGCTGGATCAGCGGGTGGCGCGGATTGACCTCGAGCACCCGCTTCGCCTCCTCGCCCAGCTGCTTGTGCTGCTTCAGCAGGCGCGCCAGGTGCATGTCCATGTCGCCCTCGTCGGCGACCAGGCACACGGCGCTCTCGGTCAGGCGGTCGGTCGAGCGGACGTCCTTGACCGCATCGGCGAGCGTCAGCTTCAGAAGCGCTACGAGCTCGGCCGTGCCCGCCGGCGCCGGCGGCTCGGCCGGCTTCTGGCCGTCCTTGGCCGGACCTTCGATCGCGCTCAGGTCCGCGCCGCCGCGCGTGACGGAGCGGAACTCGTGCTCCTTGTACTTGGCGACCATCGGCAGCCAGAACTCGTCGACCGGGTCGGTCAAGAGCAGCACCTCGACGCCCTTGGCGCGGAAGCCTTCGAGCTGCGGGCTCCTGAGCGCTGCCTCCGGGCTGTCGGCGGTGATCGTATAGATCGCGGTCTGGCCGGGCTTCATGCGGCCGACATAATCCTCGAGGCTGACCAAGCCCTCGGCCGCGGTCGAGCGGAAGCGGGCGAGGCTCAAGAGTGCCTCCCGCTGCTCGAAATCCTCGTAGAGGCCTTCCTTCAGGACCGCGCCGAAATTGTCCCAGAACTTGGCATAGTCGGCCTGGGCGTCGGCTGCCTTCTTGGCGAGCTCGCCCAGGACACGCTTGGTGACGCCCTGGCGGATCTTGGCGATGAGCGGGCTCGCCTGCAGCGTTTCGCGGCTGATGTTGAGCGGCAGGTCCTCGCTGTCGACCACGCCCTTCAGAAAGCGCAGGTACGCCGGGACCAGCTCGGCGCAATCGTCGGTCACGAATACGCGGCGGACATAGAGCCGGACCGAATGCTTGCGCGCCGGGTCGAACAGGTCAAACGGCTTAGCACCCGGCACGAACAGCATGCTCGTGTATTCGATGACGCCTTCGGCCTTGTAGTGCAGCGTCAGCCACGGGTCGTCGAAGGCATGGGCGACCGTGTGATAGAATTCCTTGGCCTGCTCGGCCGTGACCTCGTTCTTGGGCCGTGTCCAGAGCGCCGACGCGCTGTTCAGCGTCTCTTCCTTGCCGTCCTCCTCAAGCAGGATCGGCAGGGCGATATGGTCGGCATAGGTCTTGACCACATGCTTCAGGCGCGGCGCCAGCATGTAGTCCTTCTCTTCTTCCTTGAGATAGAGCGTGATGCGCGTGCCGACCTCGCTCGCGTCCACCGGTGATACGGTGAACGAGCCCTTGCCGTCGGATTCCCATCGATGCGCCTGGCTCTCGCCCGCCTTGAGCGAGACGACCTCGACCTTGTCCGCGACCATGAAGGCGGAATAGAAGCCGACGCCGAACTGGCCGATCAGCGTCATGTCGCGCTTGGAATCCTGGCCCAGGCCCTTCAAGAAGGCCGAGGTGCCGGAGCGGGCGATCGTGCCCAGGTTCTCGATCAGCTCGATCTCGCTCATGCCGATGCCGTTGTCGATGACCGACAGCGTCTTCGCCGCCGGATCGGGCTTCAGCACCACGCGATACTTGCCGTCCGCGGCCCCAAGCGCCGGCTCGGTCAGTGCCAGGTAGCGCCGTCGATCGCAGGCGTCCGACGCGTTCGAGATGAGCTCGCGCAGGAAGACCTTCTTATCGCTGTAGAGCGAGTGGGCGACGATATCGAGCAGCCGGGAGACTTCGGCCTGAAAGCTGCGGGTTTCTGCCATCCTTTGAACCATTAACCAGGTTGCCTAAAACTGGCCCTCATATGTAGGAGGGCCGCCGGGACCGCAAGAGCGGAGAGGCGCCGGCCTGGCAGTCGGCGGGCGGTGCTTGCATTTGTGCATCATCCGCCCGATCTTGCCTGCATGGGATCGACCCTCGAGCACGGGCGGGTCACGGCGGTATTGGGGCCGACCAATACCGGCAAGACCCATCTCGCCATCGAACGCATGCTGGGCCACGCCTCGGGCATGATCGGTTTCCCGTTGCGCCTCCTGGCGCGCGAGAACTACGACCGGATGGTGCGCGCGAAGGGGGCCCGGGCCGTCGCGCTCATCACCGGCGAGGAAAAGATCCTGCCGCCGAACCCGAGCTGGTTCGTCTGCACCGTCGAATCCATGCCTTTGGACCGCTATGTCGATTTCCTTGCGATCGACGAGATCCAGCTCGCGGCCGATCCGGAGCGCGGCCATATCTTCACCGATCGGCTGCTGCATGCGCGCGGCCGGTACGAGACCATGTTCTTGGGCTCCGACACGATCCGGCCGCTCATGCGCAAGCTCGTGCCCGAGGCCGAGGTCATCTCGCGCCCCCGCTTCTCGACCCTGACCTATACCGGCCCGCAGAAGGTGACGCGCCTGCCGCCCCGGAGCGCGGTCGTCGCCTTCTCCGTCTCCGACGTGTTCGAGCTGGCCGAACTGGTGCGGCGCCAGCGCGGCGGCACCGCCGTGGTGTTGGGCGCCTTGAGCCCGCGCGCGCGCAACGCCCAGGTCGCGATGTACCAGGCGGGCGAGGTCGACTACATGGTCGCGACGGACGCGATCGGCATGGGCCTCAACATGGACCTGGACCATGTCGCCTTCGCGCGGCTCATCAAGTTCGACGGGCGCGGGCCTCGGCGCCTGACCGCGCCCGAGATCGCGCAGATCGCCGGCCGCGCCGGACGGCACATGAACGACGGCACGTTCGGCACCACGGCCGAAGTCGGGCCGCTCGACGAGGAGCTGGTCGAGGCGGTCGAGGCCCATCGCTTTGACCCGCTGCAGGCGCTCTGGTGGCGCAATTCTCGCCTCGACTTCCGCTCGGCCGGGCTGCTCTTGAAGAGCCTCGAGGCGCGGCCGCCCTCGCCGGTGCTGCTGCGCGCCGACGCCGGTGACGACCAGCTGGCGCTCGAGGCGCTCGCCCGCCAGGCCGACATCGCCCGCCAAGCGACCAACCCGGGTGCTGTCCGCCTGCTGTGGGAAGTCTGCCAGATCCCCGATTTCCGCAAGGTCATGTCCGAGGATCACGCCCGGCTGCTGGCCCAGGTCTACCGCCACCTGACCGGCCCGGACGAGCGCCTGCCGCCGGACTGGGTGGCAAGCCAGATCACGCGCATCGACCGGCTCGACGGCGACATCGATACGCTGGTGCAGCGCATCGCCCATATCCGCACCTGGACCTACATCACGAACCGCGTCGGCTGGCTTGCCGACGGCGCCCATTGGCAGGAGCGCACGCGCGCGGTCGAGGACAAGCTGTCAGACGCGCTGCACGACCGGCTGACCCAGCGTTTCGTCGATCGCCGCTCCGCCTTCCTGGTGCGCAGCCTTGCCGAGGCGCGCGAACTGCTGGCCAGCGTCAACGACGCGGGCGAGGTCTGGGTCGAGGGCCATTTCGTCGGCGCCATGACGGGCTTCTCGTTCCATCCCGACCCCGCGGCGTCGGGAGAGGGGGTCCGGACGCTGATGGCCGCGGCCAATCGCATGCTGCGCGGCGAGGTGCAGGCGCGCGCGCGCCGGCTGGCTGCGGCCGACGACACCGTCTTTACGCTGGCGCCGGATGGGACGCTCGGCTGGGAAGGCGAGGCGGTCGCACGCCTCGTCGCGGGCGACCAGCCGCTTGCCCCGCGCGTCGAGCTGCGCCCGGTCGATTTCCTCGACGGCGAGCTGCGCGATGCGGTCAAGCGCCGGCTCGAACGTTTCGTCCGCACGGCGATCGAGCATACGCTGGCGCCGATTCACGCGGCGTTGGCGAGCCCGCTGCCGGCCGCCGCGCGCGGGCTCGCGTTCCAGCTGGGCGAGGGGCTGGGTTCGCTCGATGCCGAGCCGGTCCGGCCGCTCGTCGCGGCGCTCGATGCCGACGATCGCAAGGCGCTGGCTCGGCTCGGCATTCGTTTCGGAACAGAAACGATCTATTTCGATCGGCTCCTGAAGCCGGCGGCGGTAGCGTTGCGCGCCCTGCTCTGGGCGATCCACCAGGGCACCGGCCCCTTGGCCGTGCCGCCGCCCGGGCGCCTGTCCGTGGCGCGCGACAACCTGCCTGTCGCCTATTTCGACGCGATCGGCTATCGGCCGGTCGGCCCGCGCGCGATCCGGGCCGACCGGCTGGAGGCGCTCGCCGCGGCCTTGAGGGCCAAGGCGCGCGACGGCCGTTTCGGGCTCGACGGCACGCTTGCGGCCCTCGTCGGCGCCCCGCTCGCCGAGCTGCCGGACGTCGTGACGGCGCTGGGCTATCGCGGCGTGGTCGAGAACGGTGCCGTGAGCTTCCTTGCCAAGCGCCGCGCCGTCCGGCGCAAGGAGGCCCGGTCGAAGGAGGCCCGGTCGCCGGCCCAGAAGCCGACGCCGTCGGCCGATCATCCGTTCGCCAAGCTCGGCGCACTCAGGGGCCACGCTTGACCGACGACGGCGCCACACTCCGCATCGACAAATGGCTGTGGCACGCGCGCTTCGCCAAGACGCGGTCGCTCGCCGCCCGGCTCTGCACCTTGGGCGCGGTCGAGCTCGGCGGCCGACCGGTGGCGAAGCCCAACCAGGCGGTGCGCATCGGCAGCCAGATCACGGTCGTGCATGGCCGCCAGCGTCGCCGGGTCGAGGTGCTGGGCCTGGGCACGCGGCGCGGACCGGCCACCGAGGCGCAGATGCTCTATCGCGAACTCGCCCCGCCAGAGCCGCTCACACGCATCCCGGACGACTGGGAACCGCTGCTGGCCGAGGACGAAAGCTTCCGGGATTAGGGCTTCCGCGCGACGACGCGGCGGATCCGCTTGCCGGACGACTGGCTCACCGGCTCGTCGTCGAACAGGATCGCGGCATCGCCCAGCCCCTCGAATACCTGCGCGGGGTCGACCGCGGCATAAAGGCGGCCGTATTCGTCACGTCGCTCAGCGCCCTCGGTGACGCGCCAGCTGAGATAGAGCGTGCCGCCGGAACGCAGGATGTCGATCAGACGACCGACCGCGGCGGCCACCGTCGCCGGCGCCAGATGCATGATCACGGTTTCGCAGAGCACGTTGGCGAAGCTGGCCGGCGCAATCCCGTCCAGCGCCGGCAGCGCCGCCTTCTCGAACCGCAGCGCCGGGTGCCGCCGCCGCGCCTCGGCGATGAGCCCGTCGGACGCGTCGTAGCCGATCGCGGGAAAGCCGTTCCGGTCGAGCCAAGCCGTGTCGCGTCCCGCGCCGCAGCCGATGTCGGCGGTCGGGCCGGGCCCGAAGAAGCGGTGAAGCAGCGCCTGCATGTCGGCCGGCGCCGGCTGCGCGTTCCATTCCTCGGCGAAGGCGGCGGCGGCGCGGTCGTAAGCCCCCAGCGTTGCGTCATCCATCGGTCGCTTCCAGACGTTCGTAGCCAGGGAGATGGCCGGCGCTGCGCCAGGCCGGCGGCGGCTCGGCCGTCGCCCAATATTCCACGATCTCGCGGATGAGCACACCTTCGACCCGGAACAGCGAGGTCGCGAAAAAGCGCTGCGGCGGGTGCTCGACCCGCACCAGGCTCAGGATCCGCCCGTCGGCGAGCGGAGCCACCTCCTGCACATGGATCGACCAGCCCTCGGGATAGGCCGCGTTGACCGCGATCGCGGCATCGCCGCCGTGGAAGCGTTCGCCGCTGCAGGGCCAGGTCATGACGGCGTCATCGGCGAAGAGCGCCCGTGCCGCCGCCCAGTCGCGCCGCTCGAACCGCTCCCAGAGCGCGCGGACGATGGCGACGGCAGCGTTGTCGGCCGTCATCGCCGGCGAAACACCAGGCTCAGGTTGTTGGCCGGCATTTCGACGATCTCGTCGAGCGCCAGGCCCGCGCCGTCGGCGACCTCGACCACGGCCTCCAGGTCGCGCACGCCCCAGGCCGGGTCCTGCCGGCGCAGGTTCTGGTCGAACGCCTCGTTGCTGGGCGCGGTATGGCGTCCGCCGCGCTTGTAGGGGCCGTAGAGCACGAGGGGTGCTCCCGCCGTCAGCACCCGTGCGGCACCACCCAACAGGCCGACGGCGGCCGCCCAGGGGGCGATATGGATCATGTTGATGGCGATGACCGCGTCGGCCCGGTCGACGGGCCAGTTCGGCTGCGCCGTGTCGAGCGCCACGGGGGCGAGCACGTTCGTGAGGCCGGCCTCCGCCGTCCAGGCGACGATGCTGGCGCGCGCCGCGGCGTCGATGTCGCTCGGCTGCCATGTCCGATCAGGCAGGTGGCGGCCGAAGAAGACCGCGTGCTCGCCTGTGCCGCTTGCGACCTCGAGCACGAGGGCGGCCGGCGGCAGGACACGGGTGAGCAGCGCCAGGATCGGCCCGCGATTGCGCTCGGTGGCTGGCGCGAACCGGCGCGGATCGATCGGCGGATCGGCCCGCGTATCGTCCGGGCGAGTGGGATCGGGCGCGGAGGTCATGGCCCGCCGAGGATAACAGCGGCCGGCCGGGCGACGCCATGCTTGTTGAATGGGTGCGCTGCTCATGCTAGGCACCCGCGTATGTTCGACCGCATCCTCGATCTGCTGATGCCCGGCGACGCGCCGCGAGCCGCGATGGAGGTCCCTGTGGCGGTCGCGGCCCTGCTGGTCGAGGCGGCGCGGATGGACGATCGCTTCGATCCGGCCGAACGGACGGCGATCCGCCGGCTGCTTGGCCAGCGCTTCGACCTCGACGCCGCCGCGATCGACCGGCTGATCGACGCGGCGGAACGGGCGGTCGAGGGATCGAGCGCGCTCTATCGCTTCACCCGGGTCGTGGCCGAACGGTTCGACCCGGCGGCGCGGATCAGCATGATCGAGATGCTGTGGGAAGTGGCCTATGCCGACGGCGTGCTGGACCCGGAGGAGGATGCGCTGATCCGACGGATCGCCGGCCTGATCTTCGTCGAGGATCACGAGCGCGGGGCCGCGCGCCGGCGGGTGCTGGCCCGGCTCGGACAAGGACCGGGCCATGAGCCCGAGGCGGGGCAGAGGCCGGGGCAAGGATCGAAGCGCGGGCCATGGGGCTGAGGCGCTGAATTTTGGACTTGCGGGAAGATCGCCCGCGCTCTTTCAATGCGGGCGGCTGCGGCCGCGGACAGGATCGCGGCCGCGCCGCCGTAACACGGGGAAACAAGATCGATGAGCTACGTCGTCACCGAAGCCTGCATCAAGTGCAAGTACATGGACTGCGTGGAGGTCTGCCCGGTCGATTGCTTCTACGAGGGCGAGACCATGCTGGTCATCAACCCGGACGAATGCATCGATTGCGGCGTGTGCGAGCCGGAATGCCCGGCCGAGGCGATCGTGCCCGACAGCGACGGCCAAGCCGAGAAGTGGCTGCAGCTCAATCGCGATTACTCGGGCAACTGGCCTAATATCACCCGCAAGGGCGAAGCCCCGGCCGACGCCGATGCCTGGAAGGGCGTCGAGGGCAAGTTCGACAAGTTCTTCTCGCCCGAGCCCGGCAAGCGCTGACTTAGGCAAGCGCTGACTTAGGCAAGCGCCGATTTCGGCAAGTTCGGGGCGGAACTCCCGCCGGTAGCGGGGGCGTTCTACCCCGGGCTGCGGCGAAAGGCCGCCTGCGCGGCCGTCTGCTTCATGGTTGCCATGCCGACGCCGTATGGCGTTGGGCTGGTAATTGTCGTGACTTTTGTGTTACTGTTCTTTTCGAACGGAGCATTGAAGACGTCTCGGCACAGTCTGAACTTCCGGGCATCTTCGGTATGCGGCCCGCTCACCCCCATCCGTATGGTCGGATTGCATCCCTCGGTGCTGGCGAGGCATCTTTTTCGCGGGCAGCCGGGGGTTGTGACGAGCGCCTTACCGACCTGGCCACAGGCTTTTGAGAGAATCGGATGTCGGAAAAGTTAGCTTTTGCTGAGGGCGATTTCGTCGTCTACCCGAGTCATGGCGTCGGCAAGATCATGGGCATCGAGGCCCAGGAGATCTCCGGTTATCGGCTGAATGTTTTCGTGGTGCATTTCGACAAGGACCGCATGACGCTCCGCGTTCCGGTCACCAAGGCCAAGGCTTCTGGCCTGCGTCGTCTGTCGACGCAGAAGGAGATGCAGGTGGCCCTGGTCAAGCTCAGGGGCCGGTCGAAGGCGAAACGCACCATGTGGAGCCGGCGCGCCCAGGAGTACGAAGCGAAGATCAACTCCGGCGATCCGGCGTCGATTGCCGAGGTCGTGCGCGACCTCTATCGCAATGCCGGCCAGCCGGACCAGTCCTACAGCGAGCGCCAGATCTATCAGGCGGCGCTTGACCGGTTGGTGCGCGAGTTCGCGGCCGTCGAGGCGATCGACGAGACCACGGCGACCGAACGCCTCGAGGAGATGCTGAACGCCGCCTGACGCCTGACGGACGGATCGGCACCGATCCGTCCGATGCGCCTGGGTGACCAAATGACAAGGCCGGCCTGCGGTCCCCGATTCGTCGGGGGCGCACGCCGGCTTTTGCGTTTGTTCCCGTGTCGTGCCTCTGGCGCGATGTCGGGGGCCCGCGCTAAGCTCGCCCATGATGAGCCAGCCGCGCACCCCGCCCCGTCGTCGTTTCGGTATCCTGGTTGGCCGGCGTCGCGTCTGGGCGATCTCGTCGATTCACGCCGACGTCGGTCGGCTCCGCACCATCCATGGCGCCATCGAACGGCGGCTGCAGCCGGGCGATGCGCTGGTCTATCTCGGCAACATGATCGGCCGCGGCCCCGCCGTGCGCGAGACGATTGCCGAGCTCCTGTCGTTCCGCAGCTTCTTCATCGCCCGGCCCGGCGCCTTCGCAAGCGATCTCGTCTACCTGCGCGGCAGCCAGGAAGAGATGTGGCAGAAGCTCCTGGAGCTGCAGTTCGCGCCCAACCCGGCCGAGGTCTATCGCTGGATGCTCGACCATGGCCTCGCCGCGACGCTCGACGGCTATGGCATCGATCGCCAGCAGGGGCTGACGGCGAGCCGTGACGGGCCGGTCGCCATCACGCGCTGGACGAACGCGGTCAGGAGCGCCGTCAACGGGGCGCCCGGCCACGGCAACCTGCTGACGGCGCTCCGGCGCGCCGCCTACACTGCCGGCAACGAGCTCCTGTTCGTCCATGCCGGCATCGATCCGACCCGGCCCTTGACCGCCCAGCACGACAGTTTCTGGTGGGGCGGCGGTGGCTTCCTCGACCTGACGGAGCCCTACGGCGGCTTCGTCAAGGTCGTGCGCGGCTTCGACCGACATCACGGTGGGCTGCAGCAGGCGCCATTCGCCATCTCCATGGACCGGGGCTGCGGCTTCGGCGGGCCGCTCGCCGCCGCCTGCCTGACGCTCGACGGCCAGGTCGATGAGGCCTACGAGGCCTGAGGGCCGCGATCACCAGTAGATTGCCCAGCGCGAGAGGAGCACATGGCGGCACGGGCGACGCGGTGGCAGATGGCGCTGGGGCAGATGGCGCTGGGGCTGATAGCGCTGACCGGCGGCATCATGCTTGGTCCGGGAACCGCCATCGCCCGTTCACGGACCGTGGCCGATGCACCGCCCGACCTGCCCGAGATCGCCGCCGGCACCGTCGCCTCAGTCGAGGATGGCGCGACGCTGACGCTCGACGATGGCCGCGTGCTGCGCCTCGCTGGCCTGCTGGCGCCTGCACCGCCGCTGGCGCTGGGCCCGGACACCGCTTGGCCCGCGGCTGATGCTGCCCGCCGGGCGCTCGCCGACCAGGTGCTGGGCCAACCGGTCAGCCTGCACGCGGCCGCCGCGGCGCCCGACCGGCACGGCCGGCTCCTGGGCCAGCTGGTGCTCAGCGACGGTACCTGGCTGCAGGCCGCCCTCGTCCGCGCCGGCGCCGACCGGGTCGAGCCCGCCGCCGCAACGGCGCCGCTGGCACCAGCCCTGCTCAAGGCCGAGGCCGATGCCCGGCGCCACCATCGCGGGCTCTGGCGCTTGCGCGCCTATGCCGTGCTGACGCCCGAGCGGCTCGCCGCGCGCGATACCGGCACTTTCGTGCTGGTCGAAGGCCGCGTGCTCAGCGTCGCCGCCACCCACGAGGCGACCTTCCTCGATTTCGCAGCCGACTGGCACCACGGCTTCACCGTGCGTGTGCCGCATGCGGTGCTGGCGAGGGCGCCGGCGTTCGACCCAGCTGCGTTCGAAGGCCGGCGGGTGCGCGTGCGCGGCTGGCTCGTGTGGGAGGGCCGGCCGATCCTCGAGCTTGCCGACCCGACCGCCCTCGAACCGCTCCCCGGCCGGCGCATGGCCACCCAACCCGCGTCAAGGCTTCCCGCTGACGAGCGCTCTGCGCTATAACGAGCTCACGTCTCCGTAGCTCAGCAGGATAGAGCATCGGTTTCCTAAACCGGGGGTCACAGGTTCGAATCCTGTCGGGGACGCCATCGATCCATTTTCGTTGATTTTCAACGGCTTATAGCCGTTGCCCTGACGCCTCTCCCTGACAGTTCCAGGTGGGTCGCGGCATCGACCTGCCTACTTGCCTGCGACACAATAGCGCGGGGTGGATGCCCGCCGGCCAATCGCGCCAGCGGGCGCGCGATCCTCATCCCGATGTCGAGAGCGGAACCCCAGCCGCAGTAAGAAGCGCATTGAGTTCCTTCGGCGATCCCGCGGCGCCCAGCCGCGTCAGGATCTTGCCATCCTCATAGATCCAGATCGACTGGCATTGGTAGCAAAGCAAGAAGTCGTACGTGTGTTCACCGTACAAGACCCTAATGGCGTGGCGCGGGTCGAAACACGCCGCGGCCGACCCGCCGACCCAGTCGCCGATCGCTGACCGAAACGCTTTCACGGCGACTTCCGCGTCTTCGTCGGATAGCGCCGTCTTTCCTAGGACCTGGAAGCCGAGTAGCCCCTGATCGCCCTTCACGCGCGGTGCCCGCGGCTCAAGAGAGTAGAGAATAGGGCTGTTGTGCGCCGTAAGAGCCTGCTCGGCCGCGGCAGGCAAGGCTTGAAACGAGCGGGCGCCAGCATCCTGGCGAGGGGATGGGCCTGCTTGACAGCCGGCCAGCGTCACCATCAGTGCAAGAAGAACCGCGCGACCCGTTCCCAATATGCTCCTCCCCGGATTGCGCATCGATCCAAAGGTTGTATTGGCGTATGCTTATGCGCCTCTGGATGGTATATGCCAGAAGTCCCTGGAGTACACAACGTTGACCAGGATACGGCGGAAGCGCACGCTGAAGCTCTGGCCAAGGATGTCTTGGGTGACGTCGTGACCCGACCTAGACGTAGCACTTGCCCGTCTCGAAACCGCCATCGAGCGCGCATCGCGGAGGTTGCGCTTTGCGAAGGTGGTTCAGCTGCGCTTCGCGCCCTTTGAGGCGAGCAAGGACCGCGGCTTCTTCCTGAGGAGTGGCGGCTATGGCCAGAAGTTTCTCAGGGACACCCTCGAATGCATTGCCCAAGGCCATCCTATCAATCGAAATGGGAATTGATGTCCTGGGCGACCGGCCGAAAAGCAAATTAGATGACCATATTTGATCAATTAATTTCGGGAAAAATAAATAATAAGCACAAGTTTGTTCTTGTATACGGCGCGCTTGACTTTGGATGCGTTTCCTCAATAATATTCATATTGCTTGCCGGAGCGTGGAAGTCCCTATCAGAGATGTTGCTAATTTTCTTTATATTTCTACCTGCGGGGTATCTCTGGGGATGGGGGATGTGGGTTTATCTATATTGGGCAAAACGCGGCATGCGAACCTTGGCCAGCAAGCTGTCCCGATCGAAGAAATAAGTAAGCAATCGACCAAAATCCCAATGAACACAGACTGTTTTTCGATCATGGTTAAAGGCCACGATATTGGCCGGACGCGCACGTTACGGTCGCACCTCAGCTCTTTGCTGATGGGCACTCCGGTATTGTGGCGGTACCTATGTCAACGTGATCCGCATGGCCGATAGCGTTCCCAATCAGAGAGGTCTCTAAGCTCCTGCAGAGCGGCCATCACTTGTTAACAGCCGATACACACTCGCTCTGCCGATCCCGAGCTTTGCCGCGATCTCCGTCGCCCCAACGCCGGCCGCGTGCAGCTCGCGCACCTCATCCGCCTTTGCCCGCGCAGTCGGCTTCCGGCCCTTGTACTTGCCCTCGGCCTTCGCCTTGGCGATGCCCTCGCGCTGCCGTTCCAGCATGATCTCGCGCTCGAACTCGGCGATGCCTCCTAGGACCGTCAGCATCGCCTTGCCGGTTGCTGTGCCTGTGTCGATCCCCAGGTTAAGGATGCGCAGCGCGGCGTTCTTGGCGCGCAGCGACTCGACAATATCGAGCAGGTGAGCAACCGACCGCGCCAACCGGTCGAGCTTGGTGACAACCAGGGTATCGCCCTCGCGGACAAAATCTAGCGCGGCGGCGAGCTGGTCGCGCTGCTTCACGTCGACTGACGAGACCTGCTCGCGGAATAAGCGCGGTGTCATGCTGGCGGACGCAATTGCGCGCTTGGAGCTTGGGCGTCACCATGGACGTAACCGAATATTGAGGAGGCGACCTTGAATTGTGGCTGCTATGTCAGGCAGGGATTGGTCTATCTCCCGACTTGGGCCAAGACAGTGGACGGGGTCTACCTTGCCCAGGAGCCTCTGGCGGTCGTTTCGGTCCGGGATACTCCCGAGCTTGAGCTTGCCTTCAAAGAAAAGTTCCTTCACGGCAACCCCCGGATTCCGCGACCAGATTTCCGGGCCCTGAAGCCGATCTTCGAAACCCATGCCGGCGTAAAGAGCTGGTCGTCTTTCGAACGCGGCGCAGCATCCTGGTCGGTCACCGAAAGGGACGGGATATATGAAATCTGTATCGGCCGTCGCTGTCGGAACGGCGGATGGGAGGACGATCACGAACGGAAGGTGATCTTTCCGCCCGGAACGACCCTTGACGAAGCGTGCCGGCGCATTGTCGAGATTATTCAAGCCGAAGCCGGGGCGATCCGACCCCGCTCGATCCACCCAGGATCGTGAACGCCGGTGGCTCAACCTGTTGCGCGCGTGAACGGTTGCTCCGCGACGGTACTCGGCAGCTGCCAGTTATCCAGAGACAACGATGACTGCACACCGACCGGTCGGCTTGTTCGTCCTTTCGGCCCAGGGAAATTGACAAAGGCCAGTTCGCGCCTTCATCGCCATCGAAACGTAGCTCTGACACGCTTCGATACTGGTCACGTTCGCGGCGATCTCGTGTCGCCTGTTGCCTGAGCGTCCATTGCCCAAGCGGCAGCGTCAGGCCAGCGGCATTTCGCTTCGAAGCAGTGCGGACACTTCGTCGAGTGCGATCGGCCGGCTGAAGAAATAGCCTTGGGCGTGATCGCAGTCGCGCTCGCGCAGCAGCGCGTACTGCGCCTCGGTCTCGACACCTTCCGCGATCACTTCCATGCCGAGGCCGTGCGCCATGGCGATCAGCGTTTCGATCAGACGTACCGAATTGTCGTTGTGGCTCGAGGCGACGAATGTCCGATCGATCTTCAAGATGTCGAACGGGTAGCGCTGCAGATAGGCGAGCGAAGAATAACCCGTGCCGAAATCATCGATCGACAGGCGCACGCCCAGCGCGCACAGCCGGTCGAGATTGGCCGTGATCTCCGCCGTGTCGTCGAGCAGCACGCTTTCCGTGATCTCGAGCTCCAGGCAGCGGGCGGGAAGGTCGTTGCGGCGGAGCGCCTGCTCGACGAAGCCGGCGAAGCCAGGCACCTGGAGCTGGCGCGGCGAGACATTGACCGCGACGCGGGCGAGTGGCGTGTCGCCCAGAAGATGCTCGCGCATCTGGGCGCAGGCCGTCTCGATCACCCAATTGCCGATCCCGGTAATGAGGCCGGTTTCCTCGGCGATCGGCACGAAATCGTCGGGCGTTGCGAGCGCACCGTCCGGCTGACGCCAGCGGATGAGCGCCTCGACCCGCCCGATGCGGCCGGTCGGCAGGTCGACGATCGGCTGGTAATGCAGAACGAATTCGTTGCGCTCGACAGCGCCGCGCAGCCGGGCCTCGACGGCGAGCCTCGCCTGCATCTGCTGATCGATCTCGCGGGTGAAGAACCGATACCCGTTGCCGCCCTGCTCCTTTGCCTTGTACATGGCGACATCGGCATTGCGCAGCAGGGTCTCGCTGTCCTTGCCGTCGCGCGGATAGAGCGTGATGCCGATGCTGGCCGTGACGAAATGCTCCTGGCCATTGATCAGGAAGGGCTGGGCGAAGGCCTCGACGATGCGGCCGGCAATCCGTTGGGCGCCGTCATCCTCTTCGACGGCCGGCAAGACCACGATGAACTCGTCGCCGCCCATGCGGGCGAGCGTATCGGTTTCGCGCACGCAGCCGCTGAGGCGTTCCGTCGTGAGCTTCAGCAACCGATCGCCTGCGGCATGGCCGAGCGTGTCGTTGATGTCCTTGAACCGGTCGAGGTCGATGCACAGCAGGGCCGCCTGGCGCCGGTCGCCGGTCGTCGCGGCGATCGTCTGGCTGAGGCGCTCATGCAGCAACAGGCGGTTGGGCAAGCCGGTCAGGCTATCGTACTGCGCCAGCCGCAGCAGCTGCTGTTCGTAATCGAGCCGCACGCGGATATCCCGCTCGAGCTCGTCCTTGGCCTCGCGCAGATCCTCATAGGCGCGCTTGAGCCCGGTCGACATGTTGTTGAAGGCGCCGACGACGTGATCCAGCTCGTCGTCGATCTTCGGCCTGCGGCGGTTCAGGCGCAGGGGCGGCGACGGCGCGCGGAGATCATATTCATCGACGAAGTCGGCAATCTCGAACAAGTGGCGGGTGATCAGCCGGTGCACGATATAGAGAATGAACAGCGAAACGAGGAACGTCTTTACTCCCTGCGTCAGCAGCAGGACGATCGCGGTATTGCCGAGCCGCCGATAGATTCCTTCCAGCGTCGCCTCGGCACGCAGGACACCGATCGCCCGCGTCTGGCCGCTCTCGGTCCGGGTGAGCGGCACTTCGCGGACAATCACGCCGCGGGCGCGGCTTGATCCGACGGAAACCACGAGCGGCTTCGCTCCCTCGGCCGCGGTCTCGCGCACTTCCAGCGACTGCATGTCCGGCAGGCGCAGGATGCCTTCCAATTGCAGCCGCAATTGACCGACATCGAGATTCCAGAGACTGCCGGCGAGGCTATCGACATAGCCGTTCTCGATCTCGGTAAGGCGGCTCACCACGGTCCGGGTCTCGTGGCGATAGTCGAGATAGAGCTGCAGCCCGGTGGACACGAACGTCACCGCCGAACTGAACAGCACGATGAGCGTGAGCAGCCTGCACGCGACGCCCTGCCGGCGGCGCGCGAAGGGCGACAGAGGGTTCTGGACCAAGGCGCTTCGATGCGGTCCCGCCGACGCTATCCTGTCGTCGGCGACCCGTGCCGCCGTGGCCCTCTTCAGGTCCGCGGTGAAGGTCAAGCTGCCGAGCCATCGCATCCATGGATGGGAAGGGAGGCTCGTGAAGGGTGCGGTGTCTGTCATCGCTCGCTCGCTTCGGTCCCGGAATAGATCTTCGATAAAGGTTCGTCAAAATCGCCGTTTGGTGACTGCGTCGTATTGGACGCGGGTTTTCTGCAATATTGAATATTCGATATTTTGTTACTCAATAATTCTGATCGGATCTCTCGATCAGCGCGCCATATCGCGCGCCGATCGTCAGTTGCGCTGGAAGTATCCGACCAAGTCTGCCCGATCACTTCTCGAAGATCGGCAATATCGCGCAACAAAAATACAATATTGAGTTGACGGTACCGGGCTCCGGTTGACGAAGGGTGAACTATGGGGCGACGGCTTCGCCGATGACTCGCCTTGGTTGCAATGCCGGTGCCGGCCTCTTGCGGCCCGGCTCAACGCCGGCGGTCCGCCGGGGTGCCGCCGACACCCCCGAAGCGCCCCATTGCGGCGAACATCCGATTTGGAAAATTCGATTCGAGTGACCGGCTGCACCATTTTTCATGGATTTTCAACTTTTAGTTGAATAATCGACCGTCAAAGGGCCGCCATCGGCGCTGCTTTTTCAGAGATCCATGGAGATATTGCCGTGATCAGGAAGACAAGCATCTATACGAAGCGCCTCTCCGACGCCGAGCGCGCGATGTTGCTCGACGCAGTCTCCGGAATTATTTATCCGGCGGGCAATTATCGGAAGTACTTGGAGGAGATCGCGGCAGCCAGACGCCGGGTTTCCGGCATCTTCTCCGACCTCATCGCGCGCGATGACCTGAGCCGCTCTTACCCACATTACGTGGGTGCGATCAAGATCGAGAACCTGCCGGTCGACGCGAATCCGCCGATGCCTCCAACCCAAGGTGGTGGCCTCAAGTGGATCGAGAAGCCGAGCTACATTTCCGAGAACGTGCTCGTCCTCGTCGCGTCACTCTTCGGTCATCCCTATTCGATGTTCTGCGAGGGCCGCGGGCTCGTGAACAATCTCGTGCCGACCCGCACGACCTCGACCGAGCTGACCGGCCTCGGTGCCGCGTCTGATCTGCGCTTCCACATCGAGAATGCGGCGCTCCGCTTCCTCACCGGCTATGATTGCTCGCCGAAGGCCCTGTTCCTGACCGGCGTCCGGCAGGACGTGACGCCGCCCTTCACGCGGCTTAGTGATGCCCGGCCGGCGCTCGCCCTGCTGGGGCCAGAGGATCGCAAGGCGCTCGCCACCGCCTCCTACCGGCTGCGCCTGCCCTATCGCTGGCGCGGTTTCCGCGATGGCTACGACGAGCTGATCACCGCACGCGTGCCGCTTATCCGCGCGACGCCGGACGGTCTCCTGGTCAATGCGGTGCTCTACGGCGACATGATCGCCGATTGCGGCACCGCGGCGGGCGAGCGAGCGGTCAGGAATTTCGAGGCGGCGCTTGAAGAGGTGGCGCTGGATGAGGTCGTCCGGCCGGGCGAACTGCTGTGCATCGACAATCGCGTGACGCTCCACGCCCGCACGCCGTTCAAGGCGAGCTTCGACGACGAGGGGCGGGCCTATCGTTGGGCGCAGCGCGTGTTCGTGACCGAGAGACTCGAGAATTTCCGGCGCTGGAACGAGGTCGACGACAATGTCTTCGCGCCGACTTTCGCAGGCGCCCAGCGCGACCTCCAGCAGGTCGGATGATCCGGCCATGGACATCCCCGCGCATCTCGACCAAGTGGGCCTGCTGTTCACAGCCTCGTCGCTGGCGGGGTTCATCGACGCGATCGCCGGTGGCGGCGGGCTGATTACGCTGCCCGCCCTGCTGCTGATGCCGATCGCGCCCATCCAGGCGCTCGCTACCAACAAGCTGCAAGGCAGCTTCGGGACGCTCACCGCCAGCCTTACCATGCTCCGCAGGGGCGTGGTGACGGTCGCGGAGGTGCGCCTGCTGTTCGTCGCGAGCCTGCTCGGCAGCACGCTCGGCGCCGTCCTGCTGCTGCTGATCGATCCGAAGTCGCTCGACCTCCTCGTTCCGGTCGTGCTGGTCGGCGTGGCGCTCTATTTCCTGCTGTCGCCCCGGACCGGAGACGGCGGCAGACCGCCACGGGTCGGGACGACCGTCTACCGATTGCTGGTCGTCCCCGGCATCGGCTTCTATGACGGCATGTTCGGACCCGGTTCCGGTTCGCTCTTTTCGGCCAGCGGCGTGTTCCTGCGCGGACAGAGCCTGCTGCGTGCCACCGCGACGGCAAAGGTGCTGAATTTCGCCGCCAACCTGGCGTCCCTGGTCGTTTTCGTCCTGGGCGACCAGGTGCAATGGGGCGTGGGGGTGGTCATGATCGTCGGCAACATGCTGGGCGCGCGCCTGGGGGCGCTCGCGGCCATCGGCGGCGGCGCCAGGCTGATCCGGCCGATGATCGTTCTCATCTGCCTGGCGATGCTGGTGCGCTATGCATGGCAGAACGGCCTCGTCTGACCCGGGCGTCCCGACAAAGGATCAGCGCTGGCTGCCGTATTTCTCCATGATGCGGTCGATCGTGCCGTCGGCACGCACTTGTTCGATCGCGGCATTGACGGCGGCCATCGTCGCGGCGCTTCCGGCGCCCTTGGCGATGGCGAGATAGTTGGGGTCCTCGATGATCGGCACCGGCAGAATGGTGAACGCCGCCGGGTCGAGGCCGGCCCCTTGGACGGCCAGTCGGAGGCCCGCGGCGCCGGAGCTGATCACCGCCGCGTCGATCCGATCGCGCAGCAGCTTGCCGACCCGCGCCACGGCGTCGGTATCGTCTTCGACGGTGAAGGTCTTGACCGCACTGCTCCAGTCCCCGCCATAGGCAACGCCGCGAAGGGCACCCACGGTCTTGCCGGCCAGATCGTGGACCGAGGTGAACGGAAACTCGTGGCCCATCTTCACCACGACGACGATGCGGTCGTAGACCAGCGGCTCGGAGAAGTCGAACAGCTGCTCGCGCTCCGGCGTCTTGGAAAAATGGGTAATGATGCCATGTCCGGCCCGCGCGTCCTCGACGGCGCGAGGCCAGGGCTCCAGCTTGACATTGACCTGAAATCCGGCGCGCGACAGGACTTCGGTCGCCGCGTCGACCGCGTAGCCGCGCGGCGTCTCGCCATCCTGCCAGGCCTTGGGCGGCAAGCTGTCGGAACCGAGCAGCGTCACGGGCTCGCCCGCGACCGCGGCAGTCCCGAGCAAGCTGGCGCCGAGCAAGCCGGCCCCGAGCAGAATGCACAATGACCACAGGACGATGCCGACCGACGAAAAAATGCGCATCGTGCGCCTCCGTGCCACCCGGTTCAGCATATCAGCTTATGCGTGTACCGCCATGCGCCATGAGGCGGCGCGGCATCAGGCGCGATGATCTGCGCTAGGATCCGCTCAAGGCCCGCCTCGAAGAAAATCCTCGTGCCGTCGTGGTTCCGCGTGGAGGATTGGCGGCGTCGCGCCGTAGAATCGGGCGCATCTCCTCCCGTGCTGCGGCGTTCTCGCGCGGCGCTCCCCGCCCACGACCAGCTTGATCGAGACCGAAGCCGATGATGCAGCTCTTGTTCGGCGTCACGCTCTTCACGGGCGCGGCACTTCTCTTCTGGATCCAGCTCGTCGTGTCGAAGATGCTGCTGCCGGTACTGGGCGGCAGTGCAGCGGTCTGGAACACCTGCATGGTGTTCTTCCAGGTCGCCCTGCTGCTGGGCTACCTCTATGCGCACGGCAGCATCCGCCGGCTCAGCGGCCGATTCATGGTCTTCCTCCATCCGGTCCTGCTCTTGGCCGCCGCTTCGTTGCTGCCGGTCTCCGTCGCCGGGCTCGGCGACCCGCCTGATGATGCCAACCCGATCCCGTGGCTGCTGCGCGCGCTCGTCATCACGGTGGGGCCGCCGTTCGTGGTGCTGGCCGGGACGGCGCCGCTGCTGCAGGCCTGGTTCGCGCGGCTCGGCACACGGTCGTCGCGCGATCCCTACTTCCTTTATGCCGCGAGCAATCTCGGCAGCCTCGTGGCCCTCGCGTCATATCCGACGCTCATCGAGCCGCATCTCTCTCTGGTCGATCAGAACCGCGGCTGGACCGCAGCCTATCTGCTGTTGACCGTGCTCACCGCGCTCTCAGCCGGTGTCGTCTGGCACAAGGAACGTGTCCAGCCCGCCGCCGGCGTTAAGCCGACCGACGTCGACTCGACCGTAACCGAGGCCGCGCCCGGGACGGTGCCGGCACTCCTCCGGCTGCGCTGGATCGTGCTTGCCTTCGTGCCGTCGAGCCTGCTCCTGGGCGTCACGACGCATCTCACGACCGACGTCGCGGCGGCGCCGCTGTTCTGGGTCATTCCGCTGATGCTCTATCTTTTGAGCTTCGTGCTGGCGTTTCAGCGGGTCGTGGCACTGCCGGAGTGGCTGACGAGCCAGGCGCAGGCGCTGTTGATGGTGGCGCTTGCGGTGACGCTCCTCACCCAGCAGAGCGGCGAGGCCATGCCGCTCTTCGTCCTGCATCTCGCGGCCTTCTTCGTGACGGCATTGCTCTGTCATCAGGAAGTGGCCCGTCTGCGGCCACCGGTCGCGCAATTGACCGAATTCTATCTCCTGGTGTCGGTCGGCGGGGCGCTCGGCGGCATCTTCAATGCGCTTCTGGCGCCCGTCGTCTTCACCGGCGTCGCCGAATATCCGCTGGTATTGGTGCTGGCCTGCCTGCTGCGGCCTGGTCTCCGGCTGCGGCGTGACTGGCTCTGGCAGGCGGCGGGCGACGCGCTGCTGCCGGTGGCGCTGCTGCTGTTCGTGGTGGGCGTGCCGCGCTACACCGGGCTCGACTGGACGGACGGCAACAGCACGATAACGCTCATTCTCGTGATCCTGCTGGCGCTCGTCGTCTTCGGCTTTGCGGCGCGGCCGATCCGCTTCGGCCTCGGCATCGCGGCGCTGCTCCTCGGAAGCACGCTCGGCGCGGACAGCGATCAGCTGCTGAAGCACGTGCGCAATTTCTACGGCGTGCTCAAGGTCGTGGCGCAAGAGCAGCCGCCGCTGCACGTGCTGTTCCACGGCACCACGACGCACGGCGCCCAGAGCCTGGACCCGGCCCGCCGCCTGCAGCCCTTGAGCTACTATCATCCGGACGGGCCGCTGGGTCAGCTGTTCGATACGGTCGGCGGCAGCTCGGTCACCGCGAATGTCGCGGTCGTGGGCCTCGGCACCGGTACCGTCGCCTGCTACGCCCATACGGGCGAACATTGGACCTTCTTCGAGATCAACCCGGCGGTGGTTTCGATCGCCCGCGACCCGTCGCTCTTCACGTTCGTCAAGGATTGTCCCGCCGCGCCCGCGATCGTGCTGGGTGATGCGCGCCGGTCGCTGGCGGCGGCGCCCGACGGCGCCTACGGCATGATCATCCTCGACGCCTTCACCTCGGACGCGATCCCGATCCATCTGATGACGCGCGAGGCGGTGCGGCTCTATCTCGCCAAGCTCAGGCCGGGCGGGCTCATCGTGTTCCATATCTCCAACCGCTATCTCGATCTGGCGCCGGTGCTGGCCGACATCGCGGGCTCGCTCGGCCTCGCCGCGCGCCACTGGTCCGACGAGGACAGCACCGACGACGCCGACGACGACGCGGCGTCCGCTTCGTCCGGCGAGGCCTCGACGGACGAGAAGGACGCGTCCGAATGGGTCGTCGTCGCGCGGGCGCCGCAGGACCTGGCCGCCATCGCGGACGACAATCGGTGGCAGGCGCTCAAGCCGGCCGCCGGCCGGCGCGTCTGGACCGACGATTACTCCGACCTAATCGGAGCGCTCGCCCATTGACCCCGCCGGTTCTGTGCTAGGCTCGCCCTGTAATTTTCGATCGGGAGGAGAGCCAAGATGTCCAAGGGTCTGCGCAAGGGATTGACGAGCTACGGCGACGCGGGGTTCTCGCTGTTCCTGCGCAAGGCGTTCATCAAGGCCATGGGCTATTCCGACGATGCGCTCGACCGGCCGATCGTCGGCATCACCAATACCTACAGCGACTACAATCCGTGCCACGGCAATGTGCCCGTGCTGATCGAGGCGGTGAAGCGCGGCGTCATGCTGGCGGGCGGCATGCCGATGGTGTTCCCGACCATCTCGATCCACGAGAGCTTCGCGCACCCGACCTCGATGTTCCTGCGCAACCTCATGGCGATCGACACGGAGGAGATGATCCGCGCCCAGCCGATGGACGCGGTCGTGGTCATCGGCGGCTGCGACAAGACACTGCCGGCGCAGATCATGGCGGCGGCAAGCGTCGACCTGCCGACGGTCGTGGTGCCGGTCGGGCCGATGGTCGTCGGCCATCACAAGGGCGAGGAGCTTGGTGCCTGCACCGATTGCCGGCGGCTGTGGAGCGCCTATCGCGCCGGCGAGATCGACGAGGCCGAGATCGATACGGTGAACGGGCGCCTGGCCCCCTCGGTCGGCACCTGCATGGTCATGGGCACGGCCAGCACCATGGCCTGCGTGACCGAGACGCTGGGCCTCTCCCTGCCGATGAGCGCCACCATTCCGGCGCCCCATGCCGAGCGCGTGCGGCTCGCCGAGGCAAGCGGCAAGCGTGCCGCCGAAATGGCCGTCACGGGCGGGCCGAAGCCCAGCGAGCTCCTGACCCCGGCCGCGTTCCGCAACGCCGCGACCGTTCTGCAGGCGATCGGCGGCTCGACCAACGGCTTGATCCATCTGACGGCGATCGCCGGCCGCGTTGGCCATGCGCTCGATTTCGCCGAGTTCGATCGGCTCGGCCGCGAGGTGCCAGTGCTGATCGACCTGAAGCCCTCGGGCCAGCATTACATGGAGCATTTCCACCATGCCGGCGGCCTGCCGCGCCTCTTGGCACAGCTGGGCGACCGGATCGATCTCGACTGCCGGACCGTCGCCGGCGGCACGCTGCGCGAAGTGGCCGCCGCGGCCGAGATCGTGCCGGGCCAGGACGTGATCCGCTCGGTCCAGGACCCGATCAAGCCCGAGGGCTCGATGGCGGTGCTGACCGGCAACCTGGCGCCGCGCGGTGCGCTCATCAAGCATGCGGCCGCCTCGCCTCGGCTCCTGCAGCATACCGGCCGCGCGGTGGTGTTCGACTCGGTCGAGGACCTGGCGGCGCGCATCGACGCGCCCGATCTCGACGTCGGGCCCGACGACGTGCTGGTCCTGCGCAATACCGGCCCCAAGGGTGCGCCCGGCATGCCCGAGGCCGGCTACCTGCCGATCCCGAAGAAGCTCGGCCGCCAGGGCGTCAAGGACATGGTGCGCATCTCCGATGCCCGCATGAGCGGCACGGCATTCGGCACGATCGTGCTGCACGTGACGCCGGAATCGGCGGTTGGCGGACCGCTGGCGCTCGTGCAAACCGGCGATCAGATCCGGCTCGACGTCGCGGCCCGGCGCATCGACCTGCTGGTCGACGAGGCCGAGCTGGAGCGGCGCCGGGCGGCCCTGCCGGCAACGGCCAAGCCCGACTGGGCGCGGCGCGGCTATGCCCGGCTGTTCCACGACAGCGTGCTGCAGGCCGACGCGGGCTGCGACTTCGACTTCCTGGTTGACCGCGACGGGGCTGAGGAGCCGGCTTAGGCAGCCGCCCCCGACCGGCGCGCCTCGCCCGGCCTGATGCCGAAGCGGCGCTGGAAGGCGCGGCTGAACGTGCTCTCCGACTGATAGCCGACCTCGGCCGCGATCGCGGCGAGGGTCGCGGTGCCGGCCAGGAGCTTGTGCCGGGCGAGGCCGAGCCGGAGCTCGGTCAGGACGGCGAGCGGCGCCATGCCGGCAGTCTTCTGAAACAGGCGCACCAGGGTCGCGCGCGAGGCGCCCGCATGGGCCGCAAGCTCGTCGAGCGCCCAGTCGTGCGCCGGCGCCTCGAGCATGGCGGCGAGCGCCCGCGCCGACTGGCGCTGGCCCAGGAGCGCCAGCAGGCCCGGATGAGCGGGCTCGCGCGCCAGATAGGTGCGCAGCACCATGACCAGGAGCGCGCTCGCGAGATCGGTCGCAATCGCGACGGCACCCGGGCGTGCTCCATCGAGCTCATCGCGGATCGCCGCCATCAGCTGCCGCAGCTGGTCGCTGTCCGGATCCTGCCGGGCGCGCAGCACGATGACCGGCGGCAGGGTCGCCAGGATCAGGTTCTGGTGCGCCTGCTCGAACATCAGCCGGCCGCACACGATTTCCGTGTCGGGCTCGTCCTCGACATTCGTCTTGAGCAGGATCGCACCGGTATGGCCGAGCCGGAGTGCGGCCGCCCGCTGGAGGCTTGCTGGCGTCGTCGGGCCGCGTAGCGAGTGGGCGCCGCCATGAGGCAGCACGGCGACATCGCCGGCCTCGAGCGGGATCGGTGCGAGGCCGGCCACCTCGATCCCGCAGCTTCCGCGCGCCACCAGATGGAACGGTGCCCAGCCGCCGGTCGAGATCTCGTGCGGCGAGGCCCATTGCGCGCCGAACCGGCACAGGCTTTCGAGCTCCGGCCGGACGCGCAGCAGCGGCGCGAGCCCGCTCAAGGCATCGGGCGATCCGGACGGCGTCATGTCGGATAGCGCTCCTCCTGCGCAAGATCGATCCGTTGGGCCATTTCGCTGATCCTTGCTGCCATCGGGCGTGACGAGGCTCGGCCTTACCTTCTGTGCATCGGCCGCTGGGCCAGGCCAAGCGGTTCTGAGAACAGGAGATTTAAGATGTCCATGCTCGATTGGAACACCTATCGCCAGCAGCTGACCGTCAAGGTCGGCGAGATCGCCAAGCTCAGCCCGGACACGATCAAGGGCTATCAGGCACTGAGCGCCGCCGGCCAGAAGACCGACTTGCTCGGCGCCAAGACGCGGGAGCTGATCTCGCTCGCGGTTGCGGTCGCGATCCGCTGCGACGGCTGTATCACGGTGCACACCAAGGCGGCGATCGACCAGGGGGCGACCCGCGAGGAGATCGCCGAGGCCTTGGGGGTCGCGACCGCGATCAATGCCGGCGCCGGCATCGTCTATTCGGCCCGCGTGCTCGACGCCTACGCCCAGGCGACCAACGCCTGAACCCGCTCTCCCAACCCGTGCTTGCGAAAGGAGTCTGGATCATGCGCTCCCTTGTCGACACTGTGCTGGCCCGTCTCGGGGCCAGCGACCGCCTGGGCCTCGCCCTCATGCGCGTTGCCGTCGCGGTCATCTTCCTGTGGATCGGCGCCTTGAAGTTCGTGCCGTACGAGGCCGACAGCATCACGCCGTTCGTCGCCAACAACCCGGTCATGTCGCTGTTCTACAAGCATCCCGACCAGTATCGGGCGCATCTGACCCGCGAGGGCCAGCTGGTGCCGGCCGAGCGCGCCTGGCAGACCGAGAACAACACCTACGGCTTCTCCACCGGCTTGGGCGTCGTTGAACTGACCATCGGTACGCTGGTGCTGCTTGACCCGATCTCGGTGCCGCTGGGCTTCCTGGGCGCGCTCTTGGCGTTCCTGACGCCGTTCGTCACGCTCTCGTTCCTGGTGACGACGCCCGAAGCCTGGGTCCCGGCGCTGGGCGACGCGGAGCATGGCTTCCCCTATCTCTCCGGCGCCGGCCGGCTGGTGCTGAAGGATACGGCGATCCTGGCGGGCGGCCTGCTCATCCTGGCGGACTCGGCCCGCTCGCTCAGGCGGAAGCTCGCCGCCCGGTCACAGAAGCGAGGGGCGGTCGAGACGAAAGGGGTGACGGTGGCAGCCGAATGATCTTGGCCGTTCCCCTCGATCCCCAAAAAACCATTCGAGCGCCCTTCCGATCGGGAGGGCGCTCGAACGTGTCGAACGACGTCGTCCGGGCCGCCGTCCACTTCTGCGAGAGGTGGCGACCGTTTCTACTTGGACCGTCCTGCTCAGTGCGTTTGCAGTGCCGCTACAGCCAGAAGTGGCACCAGAAGAGCGAGGGTGAACAGGCCGCAGAGCGCCGAAATGCGCTCAAACCACGTCCATTTTTTCCAGTCTGATTGAAGATCCTGCATGATAAACACTCGCAGAACTCTCTGAATGTTCTCGCAATACCGGCCCTTCATCGAAAGTGTCGTGTACAGCTTTCAGAATGATGGTGGCGGCATTGAGAGTGCATCAGGAATGGTTCAGATATTGCTAACAGCATAGAAAGCCGGTCGATTTTTCAGAAATTATTATCCGATATTTGTTTCGTATTTTAGATTCTGTTGTATGGCATTTTATCGATCGAGGAGCCGTGCCGATCTGCCGCACCAGATCGCGCTGGAACAGCGGGCATCGGATCTGAGTTAATGGGTCAAAGAGGCCCGCCGGAGCACCACCATGGGTTCGCCGAGGATTCTCGTACGCCGGGATCCGCGCGTCGATCTGTTGCGCGGCATCGCGCTGCTGACGATCTTCGTCGATCACGTGCCGGGCAACCTACTCGGGTATCTGACGTTCCGTAATTTCGGGTTCAGCGACGCGGCCGAGCTGTTCGTCGTGCTCGCCGGCTTTTCCTCGATGATGGCCTACGGCAGCTGTTTCGAGCGCGACGGCACCATGCCGGGGCTGCGCCGGATCGGCGCCCGCTGCCTCAGGCTCTACCTGGTCCAGATGGGGCTTCTGGTCGCGACGCTCGGCATCGTCTGGGCTTGGGGGCGGCGCTTCGGGCTCGACATCTCGCCGATCCAGCCGATTCTCGACCGCGGCATGCGCAGCGGCATGACCCACGGGCTGATCCTCGAGGCGCTGCCGGCCTATCTCGACATCCTGCCGCTCTATATCGTGCTGATCGGCGTGTTCCCCGTCGTCTATCTGCTGATGCGCAGGAACCCGATCGCCGCCCTCGGCCTGTCCGCCGGCTTGTGGCTGCTGACCAATCTCCACCCCGCGCTCAACCTGCCCAACACGGTCTATCAGCGGCGCTGGTTCCTCGATCCGTTCGCCTGGCAGTTCCTGTTCGCGATCGGCATCGGGCTCGCCATGGTGATGCGCCGGCGCGACGGCCGCCTGCCGACCGTTCCGGGCCTCAGCGCCGCCGCCTGGGCCTACCTGCTGTTCGCGCTGCTGGTCGCCGCCCCCTGGCACACCTGGGGCCTGTGGGACGTCCAGTTCATCGCGGTGCCGCTGACCGACAAGACCGTGCTGGCACCGTTCCGGCTCATCAACATCTTGGCCGTCCTCTATCTGGCGCTCACCTCGGGCTGGTTCCGGGCTTTGGCCGAGCGGCCGCTGGTGAAGCCGGTCATCGCCTGCGGCAAGCATTCGCTCGAGGTGTTCGCCGTCGGCACGCTTCTGTCGCTGATTGGGCGCCTGTCGTTCGAGACCTTCGGCACGCCGCTCTGGCTGCAGATCGCGGTGAACGGCATCGGCTTCCTGGTGTTGTTCCGGCTCGGCCGCCTGCTCGAGGCCGGCCGGACCGCATCTCGGCCCGCCCAGCCGGTTTCCCGTATCCATCTCAGCCACTGAAACCCTGGCCACTTCGGCCCCCAGCCACATCGGCCCCAACCACTTCGGCAATGCAATTTTAAGCAAAGCCGGGCATGCTGGGCCCATGACGTTCCTCCCAAGCCTTGGCGGCGGTCGGGTGGTCGAAGGATCCCGGACCCGCCGCCATTTTGTTGCCCCCGTCCTCGCCCTCGTGGCCGCGACGGCGATCGGTACCAGCGCAAGTCGCCCGGCGGCGGCCGACGCCATCCGGCTCGCGACCTCGCCGCTGGCGCAGCCGGCAGCCGCCTTGCCGCATGTCGCGGCCCGTCTCGCCCATCGCGCGCCGATCACCATCGTCGCGTTCGGCTCCTCCTCGACCGAGGGCATCGGCGCCAGCTCGCCGAGCCATGCCTATCCGGCACGGCTCGAGGCGGACCTGGCGGCCCTGGTGCCGGCGGGCGAGGCCGTCACCGTGGTCAATCGCGGCATCGGCGGCGAGGATGCCGACGACATGCTGGCCCGCCTGCAGAAGGACGTGATCCAGCGCAAGCCCGACCTGGTCATCTGGCAGACCGGCACGAACGATCCGCTCCGCAAGGTGCCGCTCGACCGGTTCGAGACGCTGACCCGCGACGGCATCGCCCGCATGCGGGCGGCCGGCATCGATGTCGTGCTGATGGAGCCGCAGGATTGCCGGATGATGCGCGCGACGCCCGGCGCCTTTGCGTTTCGTGACGCGGTCCGCCGCATCGGCGCGGACACGGCGGTGCCCGTCGTGCGCCGCTACGACCTGATGCATCGCTGGCTTGCCGAGGGCAAGGTGACCGAGACGCAGCTCATGGCGGGCGACGGCCTGCACATGGCGGACGCGGGCTATGAGCAGCTGGCGGCCGAGGTCGCGCGCGAGCTCCTGGCCGATGCCCGCCGTCCGGCCGCCGCCGCGGCGCAGGCCCCTGACGAGGCGAGACGCGCAACGTTGCAGCCGTGATTCAAACCTACGCCTGGGTGGCGCTCGGCGGCGCCATCGGCAGCATGGCCCGTTTCTGGATGGCGAACGTGGTCGCGGTCCTGACCGGGCCGGCCTTTCCCTGGGGCACGCTCGGCATCAACATCATCGGCTCGTTCGTGATCGGCCTCGTCGCGTCGCTGACCGGGCCGGACGGAAGCTACGACGTGCCGTCGGACGCGCGCATCTTCCTGATGGTCGGGATCTGCGGCGGCTTCACCACCTTCTCGTCCTTCAGCCTGCAGACCCTGGTGCTGCTGCAGGCCGGCGAATTCCTGCGTGCCGGCGGCTACATCCTGGGCTCGGTGGCGCTGTGCCTGATCTTCGTCTGGGTCGGCTACGTGCTGGGCATCACCCGCTGATGGCTTGACCCGGCGGCGGGGATGCCCGCTGCCAGGTCTTGCGTCGTCAGGCGGCGCGGATCTGGTCGAGGAATCCCGCGACGTCGCCCTTCAAGACATCGGCCTCGGTGCCCATGGCGTGGGCCGCTTCGCCGACCTCGCCCGCGACGGTGCTCGCCTGGTCGACCGAGGCGGAGACGCCGTTGATGCTGGCCGAGATCTGGTCGGCCGCACGCGCCACCTCCTGGACATTGCGGGCGATCTCGCTCGTGGCCGCCCCCTGCTCCTCGACCGCGGCCGCGATGCCGGCGGTGATGCCGCCCATCTCGCGGATCACTTCCGAAATCGCGCGCACGCCCTCGACCGCGTCATGGGTCATGCCCTGGATCTGGCTGATCTGCTGGGTGATGTCCTCGGTCGCCCGCGCCGTCTGGTTGGCAAGGCTTTTCACCTCCGAGGCCACGACGGCGAAGCCCTTGCCGGCCTCGCCGGCCCGCGCCGCCTCGATCGTGGCGTTCAAGGCCAGCAAGTTGGTCTGGCTCGCGATGCTGCTGATCAGCGTCACGATCTCGCCGATCTTCTGGCTGGCCGCCGCCAGGCCGGCGATCGTCGTGTCGGTCTTGCCGGCCTTGTCCATGGCGTCGTTCGAGATCGCGGTCGACTGGCTCATCTGCCGGCTGATCTCGGCGATCGAGCTCGACAGTTGCTCGGCCGCGGCCGCGACCGTGTTGACGCCGGCCGAGGCCTCGTGCGCCGCGGAGGCGACCGTCCCGGTCTCGGCGGCCGAGCGGCCGGCGGCCGTCGTCATCGCCTCCGACGAGGCCATGAGCCGCGCCGTCGCCTGGCCGACCGCGGCCAGGCTGGCACCGACCTGGCCGTCGAAACTGCGGCACAGCGTCTCGATCGCCGCGGCGCGCCGGGATGCTGCCGCCTGCTCCTCGATCCGGGCCGCGACGGCAAGCTCGTGCTGGCGGCCGTTCTCGCGCAGCAGGATGAGCGCCTGCTGCATGCGGCCGATCTCATCATCGCGCGTCTTTTCCGGGATCTCGACCGCGAAATCCTGCTGGGCCAGCCGGTCGATGGTTGCGGTCAGCTCAAGGATCGGCCCGCTCACCCGCCGACGCACGATCACGAACCCGGCCGCCGCCAGCCCGACCGCAACCAGCAGCAACAGCCCGTCCAGCACCAGGGTGCGCGTCGCCAGTCCAGCCTCGGGATCCGCCCGCGCCACCATCTGGTCGAGCGCCACGTTCAGCACGTCGACCGCATAGCCCGTGTATTCGGTGTTGAGCCTGCGCAGATCATCGATCGGCATGGTCGCTTTCTGCCCGGCGGCAAGCGCATCGACCAGCGCCTTCTGGCCGTCGTAAATCGAGCCGGAGAAATTGCCGTTCGCCTTGGTCACGGCCACGACCAGTGCCGGCGGCGCATCCTTGCGCGCCGCGGCCTCGGTTACGACGACCCAGGCGGCCGATGCGCGCGCCGTGTCCTGGTACCAGGCGAGCGCGTCGGCCGGCGACAGGCTCTGGTTCGAGGCCACCGCCGATTGCGTCAGCAGCGCTGCCAGACCGAGATTGAGCCGGGTCGCCCAGGCGGCGCGCTTGACCGACAGATAGTGGTCGACCACCGGATCGACCAGCTTCAAGGACGCCTCGAGCGGATCGCTGGCGCCGAGAATGCCGTCGAGCAGGGCCTGCGTGATTTTCGGCCAATCCTGCACGAGCTGGGCATCCCGCGCGGATTTCGGCTGATGGATCGCGGCGTCGACCTTGGGCCGCAAGGCGGCCACGGCGTCGTGGCTTGAGACGAGCCGGGCGATCGGGTCGGCAAGCTCGGGCAGGGCCAGGTCCTGCAGCGCCTTGAGACCGTCGGCATAGCCTTGCTCGGTCGCGGCGCGCAGCTTGGCGATATCGGCCTCGGTCGTGCTGCTGACCGGGGCATCGCCAAGCAAGCCGCTGATCTCAGCGCCGCGCTCGTTGCGCATATTGATGAGCGCCTTGAACAGATGCCGGGAAGTGAGGCTCGCCGTTTCGACCCGATGGGCGTTGGCGCTCCGCTCGACCGCATCCGAGAGCGCCACGGCGCTCGCGATGACCAGCAGCAATCCCATGGTGCCGATGACGAGGCCAAGGATCGTGCGGATCGACAGATTGTTGAGGCGGAACATAAGGGTGCTCCCTGTGGGGCGGTTTTTGCTTGGGCCGGATCGCATTCTTGCGCCGGGCTGTCGTGGCCACGGGCGTCGTTGCGGCGATTGTTGCTTGCCTTGGTTAGGGAATCGTAACGGCCGGGCACAAACCACGTGCCTTATGGGCAATCTTCATGCTGCGAATGATATTGAAAATCATTCGCAATATCGCTTAGTCTCGCTCGACCTGGAACTACGGGAGACGATGATGTCCGGACACACCCCTCACCATCCGACGAGCCTCAGCGAACTCGAGCTTGCCGAGCGGCTGGTCGTCTGGTCGTTCCGGCGCTGGGTGTCCGGCACGGAGAATTGGGCGCTGGTCGAGCGCGAATTCCGGCGGCAATTCGCGGATACGGCCGCCCAGGGCGCGCTCCGCTCATTCGCCATGTTCGTCGAGGCGCTGCGCTGCCACGCGCGCCGGGTCATCCGGTATCACCAGCCCGGCTGCCCCTGTCTCGGTTCCGACGAGGTCTGCGTCCTGACCCTGGTGACGGCGACCCAGGCCGGCGACATGAATCTCGCGACCGCGACCGGCCGCTGGCTGGTCCGGCCCGAAGGCCTGGACCGGCTGGTCGAAGCAGCGGCGGCGCTCGGCCGCGCGATGGCGTGCCAGGATCTCCTTCTGCCGCGCCGCCTGGGCGACGACGTGCGGCCGGTGCGCCCGGCCGTGCCGTTCGACGGCACGATCACAATTCACTAAGCGCGCCTATCCCGCGAGGCAGGTGAGCCCGCCGTCGACCGGCAGGCAGACGCCGGTGATGTAGCGTGCCTCGTCGGAGGCGAGGAAGAGTGCCGCGCGCGCCACGTCCCAGGCGTCGCCCATGCGGCCCATCGGGCTCCTGGCGTTGCGCGCGGCGATCATCGCCTCGGTATCGGCATAGCTGCCGGCGATCTGGCGATGGATGAGCGGCGTGTCCATGAGCCCGGGCATGATCGCGTTCACCCGGATATTGTCCTTGGCGTAACGGATGGCGAGCGCGCGGGTCAGGTGGTTCAAGCCGGCCTTGGACGCCGAATAGGAATAATAATGGTAGTCGTTGATATGGATTGCGGCGGTCGACGAGATGTTGACGATGGCGCCGCCGCCCTGCTGCAGCATCGCCGGCACGACCGCCTTGGACGCCAGCATCGCGCCGGTCAGGTTGATGTCCATCACCCGCTGCCAGCGTTCCTTGGTGATGTCCTCGAGCTCGCCGATGTCGGTGATGCCGACGTTGTTGTGCAGCACGTCGATCCGGCCGAAGCGGGCGAGCGTCTCGGCGACGATCGCCTGGATCTGGGCCTCGTCGGTGACGTCGCCGGCGAGCGCCAGCGCCTCGCCGCCCTCGCTCGCGACGATCTTGGCGGTTTCCGCTGCCGCCTCCGCCCGCACGTCGACTGCGACCAGCTTCGCTCCTTCGCGGGCATAGAGCACGGCGGCGGCCTTGCCGTTGCCCCAGCCCGGGCCGGACGAGCCGGCGCCGAGCACCAGGGCGACCTTGTCGCGCATCCGCAAAGCCATGGCGTCCCCCTGTTTGACTATTTGATTAGAGACGGATTCACGGATTGAGTGGATCGCTGCGCGATTCCACTCAATCCGATCCGGCTCTAGGCGACGCGGTCGCCCTTCTTGACCTGGACCGTGCGATTGTCGACTCCCGGCAGCATCTTGGCCGGATCGCGCGTCACGACCAGGTCGATCACCGTCGGCCCGCGCTCGGCGAGGCCCACCTCCAGCGCCGGACCCAGGTCGCCCGGCCGCTCGACGCGGATGCCGCGCACGCCCAGCGCGTCCGCGACCCGGGCATAGTTGGTCTCGGCCAGATCGGACGCGTGATAGGCGCCGCTGCCGTACATCAGGTGCTGCAGCGCCTTGACGTAGCCGGAGGCCGCATTGTTGACGACGATGATGGTGAAGGTGAGCCCGAGCCGGCGGGCGGTCTCCAGCTCGCCCAGCATCATGTTGAAGCCGCCGTCGCCGGTCAGGCTGACGACGGGCCGGCCGGGGGCGGCAAGCGCCGCGCCGATGGCACCGGGCAGGCCATAGCCGATCGAGGCGAAGCCGCGGTCCGGCACGAAGCCGCGGCCGGGCCGCTTGGTGTCGAACAACAGGCCGCCCCAGTGCGCCGCGAAGCCGCCGTCGGCGATCAGGATGCCGTCGGGGGCCAAGCGCTGATTGAGCTCGCCCATCAGCCGGCCCATGGAGACCGGCACCTCGTCGGACGTGTATTTGCCGACGACGCCGGCCTTCCAGGCAGCATGGCGGCGCGCCACCTCGACGGCATAGGGCATCTGGCGCTGGCGGATGTCGCCGGCCTGGGGCGCAAGCAGCCGGTGCAGCTCCGCGATCGTCTCGCGCACGTCGCCCCAGAGCGCCAGTTCCGGCTCGTTGGTCCGGCCGAACTCCTCGGGCAGCAGGTCCAGATGCACGATGCGGGCGCCCTTGGGCGGCACGGTGAAACGCTTGGTCGCGATCTCGCCGAGCTTGCAGCCCACGACGAACACCAGGTCGGCCTCGGCGATAAGCGCGTTGGCGATCCGGTCGTAGCGGCCGAACAGGCCGGCACTCAACGGATCGGTGCAGGCGATCGCCCCTTTGCCGGTCATGGTATGGGCGACCGGCAGGTTGAGCGCATGGGCGAACGCCGCAAGTGTGTCGGCCGCTTGACTCAAATGCACGCCACCGCCCGCCAGCAGGATCGGCCGCCGGGCCGCGGCCAGCAGGCCTGCCGCCCGCTCGACCGAGGCGACATCCGGCCGGCAGCGCACCGCCGGCGCCGCCTCGGTTGCAGGGTCGCCCGAGAACGCATCGGGCTCGAAGCCGTAGGTCGCATGGCACACGTCCTCCGGCACGTCGACCACGACCGGGCCCGGCCGGCCGGAGGTCGCGACACGGAACGCCCGGCGCATCAGCTCCGGGATGCGCTCGATCTGCTCGACCCGGATCACCTCCTTGGCGGCGGGCCTGAGGATGTCGATCTGGCGCGATTCCTGGGTCATGTTCTTCCAGGAATGGCCGCGATGGCTGTCGCCGACGAGCACGACCATCGGCGTGCCGGCGTTCAAGGCCTCGACCAGGCCGGTGACGAGGTTGGTGGCGCCAGGCCCGAGCGTCGCGTCGGCGAGGCCGACCCGGCCGGTGAGCTTGGCATAAGCGTCGGCGGCAAAGACCGCGGCGCGCTCGTCGTTGATCAGGTGATGCTCGAGCGAGAGGCGCCTGGCCGCGTCGTAGAACGGCAGCAGCTGGAAGCCACCCATGCCGAACATCGGGCCGCCGTGGAAGGCCTGGATCATGCGGGCAAGCGCTTCGCCACCGGTCATCTCGTTCGGGGTCATTTCATTCGTTGGCATCTAGCTTCTCCCGACCATGTCCCGAACGGCCTCGACGATCGCCGGGGCCGTGACGCGCACCGCATTCTCGAGCGGCGGCGCATAGGCGATGAGCGTGCGCGGCGCGCCCAGGCGGCGGACTGGCGCCTTGAGCCGCTGCCCGAGGTGCTCCGCGATGGTCGCCGCGACCTCGGCGCCGAAGCCCGCAACCGCGACGGCCTCGTGGGCGACCAGCAGGCGGCCGGTCTTCTCCACGCTCTCGAGCACGCGCGCCTTGTCCCAGGGCCAGAGCGTGCGCAGGTCGATGAGCTCGACCTCGATGCCCTCACCCGCGAGCTTGCGCGCCGCCTCGACCGCGACATGGACCTGGGCCGACCAGCTGACGATCGTCACGTCCCGGCCGGGCCGGATCACCCGCGCCTCGCCGAACGGCACCAGGTGCTCGCCGTCCGGCACCTCGTCCGTCAGGCCCCACAGGTTCTTATGCTCCATGAACACGACCGGGTCGTCGGACCGGATCGCGGTCTTCAGCAACCCCTTGACGTCGGCCGGGGTCGACGGGCAGGCGACGACCAGGCCCGGCACATGGGCGTACCAGGCCTCGAGCGACTGGGAATGCTGGGCGGCGGACGAGCGCCACATGCCGATCGGCTCGCGCACGACCAGCGGCACGCGGGTCTGGCCGCCGAACATGAAGCGCGCCTTGGCGGCCTGGTTCACGAGTTCGTCCATGGCGCAGAGCGCGAAGTCGGCAAAGCGCATCTCGACGACCGGCCGTGTGCCCATCATCGCGGCTCCGACCGCTGCCCCCAGGATCGCCGCCTCCGAGATCGGCGCGTCCGAGATGCGCTCCGGCCCGAATTCCTCGACCAGGCCCCGGTACTGGCCGAACACGCCGCCGCGGCCCAGGTCCTCGCCGACGGCCCAGACCAGGGGGTCGCGGCGCATCTCCTCGGCAAGCGCCGCGCGGCCGGCCTCCATATAGGTCGCAGTCGCCATCAGAACGCCTCCCGGCGGGGATCGCCCGCATCCTGCACGTCGGTGAAGGCCGTCTCGGCCGGCGGGAACGGGGCGGCGAGCGCCTTGCCGTAGGCCGCACGCATCTCCTCGATCGCGGCCCTCGCGTCGGCGGCGAGTTCTTCGCTCAGCACGCCGGCGGCGCCCAGGATCTCGGCGGCGCGCCCGATCGGCTCGCCGCGGCGGCGGGCGGCGACCTCGTCGGCCGAGCGATATGTGGCGGCATCGGCGCCGGTATGGCCGGTCAGGCGATATGTCCGGGCATGGAGGAAGCGTGGGCCCTCGCCGGCACGGATCGCGCGGACCGCCTCTGCCGTCGCCGCGTCGACCGCCAGCACGTCGTTGCCGTCGAGCTCGAATGTGGGAAGCCCGAGCGCCCGGGCGCGGGCACCGGCGCCGGCACCTGCGGTCATCGTGTGGGTCCGGGTCGTGGCAGCGAAGCCGTTGTCCTCGCACACGAACAGCACCGGCAGCTTGAACACGGCGGCCCAGTTCAACCCCTCGAGGAACGGCCCGCGATTGATGGCGCCGTCGCCGAACAGGCAGCAGACGACATGCGGCTCGCGCTTCAGCTTGATCGCATGGGCGGCACCGGCGGCGATCACGATATTGGCCGCGACAACGCCGTTGGCACCCAGCATGCCGACCGAGAAGTCGGCGATATGCATGGAGCCGCCCTTGCCGCCGCAATTGCCGCCGACCCGGCCCAGGAGCTCGCACATCATCGCGGTGCTGTCGGCACCCTTGCCCAGCGTGTGGCCATGGCCGCGATGGGTCGACAGCAGGATGTCGCTCGGCGCCAGGTTCGCGGTGACGCCGGCCGCCACCGCCTCCTGCCCGATCGAGGGATGGATGGCGCCGAGGACGACCTTGTCGTCCAGGCCGCGCAGCGCCTGCTCCTCGAAGGCGCGGATGCGCCACATCATGCGGTGATGGGCGCGCAGGCGTTTGATGTCGAGATTGTCGCCGGGCGACGGACCGGTCATCGGAGCTGATCTCCCATCGAGGGGCTATGGACGAGACTGCCGGAAGTGGCGTCGAGGGCGAGCGGCGGCAGGCGGCGTTCGAGTTCCTCCGCCTCCGCGTGCAGCAGCGCCACAAGTTCGGCGCGCCGGTCGGGCGTCATGCGGTCGCGGATCGCGGCGAGGCTGAGCGCGAACAGCGGCCGGCCGTCGGCGTCGTGCACGGCGACCGCGACGGCGTTCATCGCCGGCACGATCAGCCCGTCGTTGAAGGCGTGGCCGTCGGCCCGGGTACGTTCGACCAGCCGCAGGATCGCGTCGGCGGTGAAGCCGCTGAAATCCTTAAGCCAGTCGGCGTTGCGCACCAGGATCAGGCGGATTTCCGCATCCGGCAATGCTGCAAGCAAGGCCAGGCTGCCGGCGCCGACGCCCAAGGGCCGACGGTCGCCGACGTCGAGCGTGAGCGTGCGGATCGGAAAGGCGCCGACCGCCCGGCCGATGCAGATGGCGGCAAGGCCCTCGCGCACGGAGGCAAAGCTCGTGTCGCCGGTCGCGGCGGCGAGACGGGCGAGCGCGCCGTCGGCCAGCTGCGCGACATCCTGCTGCAGTGCTGCGCGGCCCAAGGTGGCGACGACGGCGCCCAGGCGATAATGTTTGGTCGGCAGGTCCTGGCAGGCGAAGCCGACATCGGTCAGCGCGGCCAGCAGCCGATGGGTCGTCGCCGGGCCGAATCCGGTCGCCTTCGCGATGTCGGTCAGGCTCAAGCCGCCGGCGCCCTGGCCGGCCAGCACGCGCAGCAGTGCCGCGATCCGATCGACGGTCTTGACGGCCGTTTCCGGCACCGAGCCCCCTCCCGTTCCAGATTAGCCGGGTCTTCTCGCCTGCTTTTCCAAAATCGCCTATTATCTAGGTCGAATTTTGGAAAGAAGGTCAATCCCCGGGGACCGAGCCATGGTCGATGTCGTTGTCGCACCCACCGTGACCAAGCTCGGACCGGAGGCGTCGGGCGCGGTGCTGGTGACCGGATCGCACGGCGGGCTCTATCCGGGCCGGCTCGCGGTTGCGGCAGGCGTGCGCGCGGCGATCTTTCATGACGCGGGCCTGGGGCGCGACGAGGCCGGCGTCGGCTCGCTCACCCTGCTCGATGGGCTCGGCATCGCCGCAGCGGCCGTATCGCACCTGAGCGCGCGCATCGGCGACACCGACGACATGCTGGCGCGCGGCCGGATCAGCCGCGCGAATGGCGCGGCCCAAGCGCTGGGCGTTGTGGCCGGCATGGCGTGTGTCGCCGCCGCGGACCTGCTGAAGGCGGCGGCGCACTCTCGCCACACGATCGCGAAGGGCAGCGAGGTACGCCTCGTGCTGGTCCGGCCGCGGCGGCCGATCGTGCTGATCGATTCCGCGGCCATGGTCGATCCGGTCGCCGACGTGGGTGCCATCGTCGTGACCGGCTCGCACGGCGGGCTTGTCGGCGGCGTGCCCGCCATGGCGCTCCGGGTCGAGGGTTTCGCCGGCATCTACAACGATGCCGGCATCGGCATCGACGAGGCTGGTGTCGGCCGGCTGCCGGCGCTCGACGCCCGCGGCATCGTCGGCCTGACGGTCTCGGCATCCTCCGCTCGGATCGGCGAGGCGCGCTCGACCTTCGAGGATGGCGTCATCTCGCGCGCCAACCGCACCGCTGCGGCGTTGGGTGCCGCGCCGGGCCTGCCGCTCAAGCCGCTGCTCGAAGCCTGGGCCGGTGGTCACAGTTAATAATTCGATATTTCTCGAAAAGTCGTTGACTCATCTGGCGCGCGATGATATTTCGATAATCGATGGAATATGGAAATCAGCTGATGAATGCGAAGCAGGTGATTGCGGCGCTCGGCGCCTTGGCCCATGACACACGCCTCGCCGCGTTCCGGCTGTTGGTCGAGCGTGGGCCCGATGGCCTGCCGGCGGGCATGCTCGCCGACGCGCTGGGCGTGCCGCCCTCGTCGCTCACCTTCCACCTGCAGCAGCTCGTCCATGCCGGGCTCATCACGCAGCGACGGTCGGGGCGCCAGCTGATCTATGCGACCGATTTCGCGGTCATGAACGGCCTCATGGCCTATTTGACCGAGAATTGCTGCGGCAACGCCGACACTTCGACCCCCGTCTGCTGCCCGCCCGCCGCCGCGGCGGCCGACCCTACCGACAGGAGATCCGCATGAAGCGCCTGCACGTCCATCTGGGCGTCGAGAATCTCGACAGCTCGATCCGGTTCTACACCGCGCTGTTCGCAGCGGAGCCGACCGTGCGCAAGCCCGACTATGCGAAATGGCTGCTCGATGATCCGCGCGTCAATTTCGCGATCTCCGCGGGCCACGGTGCCGCCGGCATCCAGCATCTCGGCATCCAGGTCGAGGATGCCGACGAACTGACCGAAGTCTACGGCCGGCTGAAGCAGGCGGACGGGCCGGTGCTCGAGGAAGGCGCCACGGTCTGCTGCTACGCCCGGTCGGAAAAATCCTGGATCTCCGATCCGCAGGGGCTGGCATGGGAGACGTTCCTGACGCACGGCGACAGCACGGTCTACGGCGGCGGCCTGCCGGCGCCGGGCGGCAAGACCGACACGGCCGCGCCGCGGGCGCAGACCGCGTGCTGCGGTCCGGCCTCCGCGGCATGATCCACCGGGCTGCAGTCGTCGAATTCATCGCCACCGGCTTCCTGCTGGTCGCGATCGTCGGCTCGGGCATCATGGCTGAACGGCTGAGCGCCGGCAGCGTCGGGCTCGCCCTGCTGGCGAATGCGCTCGCGACCGGCGGGGCGCTTGCGGCACTCATCCTGGCGTTCGGGCCGGCATCGGGCGCACATATGAACCCGATCGTGACACTCGCGGCCGCGGCGACGGCCGACCTCGACTGGCGGGCCGTGCCGGCCTATCTGCTGGCGCAAGTGGCCGGTGCCGTTGGCGGCGTCTGGCTCGCCCATGTCATGTTCGACCTGCCCGTCTGGCAATTCTCGACCCATGGGCGGACCGGCACCGGGCAATGGGTCGCGGAAGCCGTCGCAACGTTCGGGCTGCTGATGGTGATCTGGGGTTGTCGCGCCCATCGCGCACCGGTCACGGCCATCGCCGTGGCCGGCTATATCACGGGCGCCTATTGGTTCACCGCGTCGACGGCCTTCGCCAATCCGGCCGTGACCTTCGCCCGCATGCTGACCGACAGCTTCGCCGGGATCCGTCCCGCCGACGCGCCCGGCTTTCTCGCCGGCCAGACAGCCGGGCTGCTGCTGGCTTTGCCGCTGCTGCGCGGCGGCTGGCTCGAGCCTCGAAGGACCGAACCATGAGCGTCACGATCTATCACAATCCCGACTGCGGGACCTCGCGCAACACGCTCGCCATGATCCGCAGCACGGGCGTTGAGCCGCGCGTCATCGAATACCTGAAGACACCGCCGAGCCGGGATGAGATCCGGCAGCTGGTCCAGGCCATGGGCGTGCCGCTCGTGACCGTCATGCGCCGTAAGGGCACGCCGTTCGACGAACTCGGGTTGGGCGCCGACGGGCTCCCGGAGGACGCACTGCTCGACGCCATCGCCGCCCATCCGATCCTGCTCAACCGGCCGATCGTCGCGACGCCGCTGGGCGTGAAGCTGTGCCGGCCGTCGGAGCTGGTGTTCGACTTGCTCGACGGGCCGCGTCCCGCCGTCTTCGTGAAGGAAGACGGCGAACGCGTCGTGCCCTCCGCTTAGCCTTCTTCGAGGGTGAAGCCGATCTTGAGCGTCACCTGGTAATGGGCGACCGCGCCGTCCTCGACGCCGCCGCGAATTTGCACGACCTCGAACCAGCGCACGTTGCGGATGGTCGTGGAGGCGCGGGCGATGGCGTTCTGGATCGCGTCGGAGATGCTCTCCGACGAGGAACCGACAAGCTCGACCAGCTTATAGATGTTCTCGGTCATGGTGTGCGCTTCCTTCCATGGACGCGGGGCCGCCCGGGCTCGCTTGGAGATGAAGCGGGGGCGGCTCAGCGGGACGCTGAAGGCGAGAAGACGCGGATGCTCAAGCGGTGCGACAGCGCCTGTCACGAGTGGCGCCCGGAAAGTGTAACGCGGATCTCGATCGATTGACATGGGGGCGGCTGGGCGCCGCCGGTGGTTAGTCCCGTCCGAGGATCGAGTCGAGCCGCCGCTTGAGATCGGCAGGCGACACCGGCTTCACCAGATAGCCGTTGACGGCGTGTTCCTTGGCGAACTCCACGACATTCTGGTGCGCGTCGCCGGTCAGGAACACGATGGGCGTCTGGCGGATTGCTGGCAATTTCGATTCTCGCACCGCCCTGAGGAACGCGCGGCCGTCGACCGGCTCCATATGCACGTCGCAGAACACGATATCGGGCCGCGTCCGCATGACCTCGAGCAGACCGCTTTGGCCGTCCGCCGCCTCGACGACCGACCGGACGCCGACCTGCAGCAGCATCCGCTTGATGAGCGATCGCGTGTGCGGGTTGTCCTCGACGATGAGTGCCGTGGCGGCTTCGTAGCTGGTCATGTTTCCCTCATCAGGCGACGCGGAGCAGCGCGGTTGCCTCGCGCAGTTCGGCTTCCGTCGGCGACAGCAGGTCGGCGAGCACGGCAGCGGTCTCGGCATCGCTCGCGTCGATGCAATCCTGCACGTCGCCGGCGATTCGGCCGAGACGCACGGCGCCGATCGAGCGCGCGGCGCCTTTGAGCGCATGGGCAGCGTCGCGCGCCCCCGCCATGTTGCCGGCGCCGAGCGCGGCGGTGATCTCGCTCACCATGCCGGGCACGTCGTCGAGGAAGCCCGCAAGGAAGCGTCTCGCCTCATCGTCGAACGCACCGAACGCTTCGGCCAGCCGGTCCACGTCCAGGATCTGCGGATCGATCAGCGCCGCCGCGGCGCGCTCCGGTGTCGGTGCCGCCGGCTGGAGCGCGGTTTCGATCGACCGGCGCAGCGGTTGGGCCTGGGGCAGGAAGCGCTCGAGCGCGGCCGCGAGCGCCTTGGTGTCGATCGGCTTCGTCAGATAGCCGTCCATGCCGCTGTCGAGGCACTGCTGCTCGGTCCCGGTAAGCGCGTCGGCGGTGAGCGCGATGATCGGCAGACGGGGTGCCGCCGAATTCTCTGCCTCGGCACTGCGGATCGCCGCAGTAAGCTGGAACCCGTCCATCTCCGGCATATGGAAGTCGGTCAAGAGCAGACCATACCGCTGGCGGCGCCATTGCTCGAGCGCGAGGCGGCCATGCTCGACGACATCGTGGGCGTAGCCGAGCTTCGCCAGGATGCGGCTGATCACGACCTGATTGGTCCGATTGTCTTCGGCGACCAGGATTAATGCGCCGGCAGCGAGCGCTTCGGCCCGCGACGGCGGCTGCCAAGCGGCGATCGACTTGTCCGAACCCGCCGCTGCCAATGTCGCCCGGCCGAGGGCTGCCGCGATGATGCTCCAGAGTGCCTGCCGCCGCAGAGGGCTGACGGCGGTCGCGAACAGGTCGGCGCGGTCCGTGTCGTCGAGCGTCGCGATCAAGCCGCGCGGCGCCACGAGTACGATCTTTGCGTCGCCGCAGGCGGGATCGGTGTGTATGGCCGCTGCCAGCGCAAGTGCGCGTTCGCTGTCGGCGCCGGCATGGACGAGCACGATCGGCGCTGCCGGTCCACTGACCGTCCGGCGGGCAAGCCCGGCCGGCACGGCGGTGGGCTCGTCGGTCCAAGCGACGTCGACGATACCGGCCGCCGCAAGCTGACGCCCGAGCGCCGCTCGGGCCCGGACCGGGAAATCGACCCCGACGACGCCGGCATCGGCGATCGCGACCGGCGGCGTCGCGACGCCCGGTTCGGCTATCGCGAGCGGCAGCTCGAACCAGAAGATCGAGCCAGTGCCGAGGATCGAGTCGACCCCGATCGCCCCGCCCATCATCCCGGTCAGGCGATGGCAGATCGACAGGCCGAGCCCGGTACCGCCGAAGCGCCGGGCGGTCGAGGCGTCGGCCTGGACGAAGGGCTGGAACAGCCGGGCGGCCTGCTCCTCGGTCAAGCCGATGCCGGTGTCGATGACCTCGAAGCGCACCGTCCGATTGGCGGCTCGGGTCTCGGTCGGCCGAACGACGAGCGCCACGCCGCCGCGCTTGGTGAACTTGACGGCATTGCCGATCAGGTTGAGCAGGATCTGGCGCAGCCGGGTGGGGTCGCCGGTCAGCCGATCGGGGATTGCGGGGTCGAGATCGACGACCAGTTCGAGCCCCTTCTCCTCGGTCCGGGTCGCGATCAGCTCGCCGATGCCCTCGACCATGTCCGACAGTGAAAAGCCGACATGCTCGATCTCGAGCTTGCCGGCCTCGATCTTCGAGAAATCGAGAATGTCGTTGATGATGGTGAGGAGCGCCGAGGCCGAGGTGTGGATCACTTGGGCCATGCCGCGCTGGTCGACCGTGAGCTGGCTCTGCTCCAGGAGCTCGGCCATCGCCATGACGCCGTTCATCGGTGTCCGGATCTCGTGGCTCATCATGGCGAGGAACGAGGATTTCGCCTTGGTCGCGGCCTCCGCCTCGTCCTTGGCGCGGCGCAGCTCGGCTTCGGCCTGCTGGCGCCGGGTGATGTCGCGGACGATGCCGGTCAGGTGGAAGCGCCCGTCGCTCTGCCAGCGGGCGAGCGACAGCTCGACCGGAATCTCGCGGCCGCCGCTGTCGCGCACGCTCGTGCGAAACGCATGCCCGATGAGATCCGGCAACTCGCCGGCGATGAGGCGTTCCAGGAACAGCGCGCCGCCGCCGGGCGTCCCGGCCGAGGCGAAGTCGACGAAATTGCGGCCGACGAGCGGCCCGCCGTCGGGGTCGAACATGCGCTGGGCAGCGGGGTTGGCAAGGATGATCCGCCCGGCGTCGTCGAGCGTCACCATCGCGTCGGCGGCGGAGCTGGTTACGGCCTGCATGCGCGCTTCGTTCTCGGCGAGCCGGCGCGCGTCGGCTTCGGCCCGCTCCTTGGCGTGAGCCAGAGCGCGCTCGGCCACGAGTTTCTCGCGCAACCCGTCGCGCAAGATGACGATCGCCCGCTGCAGCTTGGCGATCTCGTCGGCACTGCCGGTCTGCGACGGCTCGACCGCGAGATCACCCTGGGCCAGTGCTACGACATTGTCGGTCGCCCGGGTCAGCGGCCGGAGCAGCCGTCGGTTGATCAGCAGCAGGGCCGCTGCGGCCGCTACCGCGAGCGAGACGAGCGAGCTTGTCGCCATGGCGAAATTGAACAGGGCGCCATGTCGCTGGACGGTCAGGCTGTCCCGCACCAGGCCCAGCTCCAGATCGCGCGCCGTCGGTATCGTCGCCATGAGCGGGATGTAGAAGCGGTTGAAGTCGGCGACGCTCACGCTCGCCGCTCCGCCGCTCTGTCGTGCGTAGATCTGGTTCTCGATGAAGCCGAAGCCGTCGTGGAAATATTTCTGGTCGATCGCCCGATAGGCCTCGGCGAATTGGATGGGCAGATCGTCGACGAAGGCGAAGCCGTGCAGCAGGTCGCTCAATTCCCGGATGCGGCCGAGCGTCGTGGTGAGCGCGCGGTATTCGTCGTCGGTGACCGTGTGGCCGGTGACAATGGTCGGGATGAAATAGGAGCCGAGCCGCCCGGCCTGTTCGCGCAGCTCCGAGGCGAGGTCCGCCGCCACGAGATGCTGGAACACGCCCGGATCGATGCCGGAAAGCGCCAGCTCGCCACGCTGTGCCAGCGGCAGCAGCAGGTCGACCGCGCCGAACATCACGGCGGTCGTGCGTCTGATCCGCGCGGCCGAGCGATCGGCGAGCGGCAAGGCCGCGATGTCGTCGACGCCCGCGCGCGCCGCACTGAGCACGGCCGGCACCCGTTCGACAAGCTGGCGCAGATCCGGATCGTCGGCGGGCCGGCTCCGCTTGAACAGGGCGACGGCCGATGCCAGCGCCCGGTCGGACGCGGTACGCGCCTCGGCCAGATCATGGACCGACTGCGCCGGCAGCGGCGGGTCGGCTCCCATCAGTGCATTGGCGGGCCCGCGCTCACGGCCGATGGCATCGATCGCGGCCAGCACGGCCGCATGGCGCTCGAGCGATTCGACGGCATGCTTCGACTGGGCGACCGCGGCATATTCCTTGCCGATGATCGCGATCGACAGGATCATCGGCACCAGTATTGAAACGAGAATGAGCGCCTTGATCAGCGTGTAGATCTTGATGCGCATCACACGAAACCCCGCCAATATCGGGATTTGCAATAAATCTAGACGATCCGGCGCGTCCGACTACGCGTTCTCAAGTCTTTGATCACAGGCGGCGAGATCGGTCAAATCAATTGCGCTCTTAGGTTGCGGGCGGCATTGCTCGCGCGAGCGGACGGCGATGCCGTCCGGCATCGGGGGTGCTCAGAGCGGCGTCAAGGCCCCGAACGGCACGATCGGCAGCACGATATGCGACGGGTGTGCGGGATCGAGGTGGACCCGGTTGATGGCGACGCGCTTGAGGCGCCCGGTGCCTTCCGGCGCGCCCGTGTTCGGGTTGACGTCGTATTTCGGGAAGTTGCTCGACGAGATGTCGAGCCGGATGCGGTGGCCGCGCCGGAACAGGTTCGCCGTCGCGAACGGCTCGATCGTGATCTCGTAGACCCGGCCCGGCTCCATGAGCGTCGGCGCCTCGAACGAATCCCGGTAGCGGCAACGCAGGATGCCGTCGCTGAGGTTCATGGCGAATCCCAAGGGGTCGTCCGGCGTCGGCGGATGCACGTCGATGAGCTTCGCCGTGAAATCCGTGTCGGGCGCATCGGACGAGACGAAGAGCTTGACCGTGATCGGCCCGATCACCGCCAGGTCCTCCTCGAGCGGCGCCGTCTCGAACACCAGCACGTCGGCGCGCGCCGCGAGCGGCAGGCCGGGGCGCCTGCAGCCGAAGAAGCGCGCGTCCTCACGCTGGTCGAAGGCGCCGCCCTCGAACACTGGCTTGCCCGAGGTCAAGGCGCCGCCGATCGTCGGTACCGGGTCGGCCGGGTCGAATGGATAGGCGATCGGCTCAGAAGCTGCCGGCGGCGCCGGGTCGAGCCGGCCGTCGCCATGCAGGTGATAAGCGACGAAGTGCGTCTGCGGCAGCGGCCAATCCTCGGCTGCGATCCAGCGGCCGCCATGGTCGAGCCGGCCTTCCTTTGTGCGCCGGCCGCTGCCGCCGCCCATCAGGAACAGCCGCACGGCCGGCTCGCGGTCGACGCCGTTGTCGATCCTTTTCAGCCAGTGGTCGAACCAGCGGCGGCGGAAGGCGCGCCAATTCTCCGCGACATTGCCGTCGAACGGTGCCGCCGGGCCGAACTCGACGTCGCCCGCGTGGCTGAGGTTGCGGTCGCCGTGCAGCCACGGCCCCATGATGAGGCGCACGGCCGAGCGCTTCCTGGCCTTGAGAGCGATGTAGTTGCCGGTCGCGGTCGGGACGTAGGCGTCGTACCAGCTCGACATATGAACCTGCGGCACGTCGGCGAATTGGTCGTAGAAGCCTTCGGCATAGATGCCGAGCCGGCGCCAGAAATCGTCAAACGTGCCGTGGGTCCATTGCTCGAACAGATAGGCTTCGTATTCCGGCACATGAGCGATCGGCGAATGGCCGGGCCGCCAGGGCATGGCGGCGAACCAGGCGCGGATGTCCTCGGCCTCGAGCGCCGCCTTGACGAGCGGGTCGGCGAGCGCCTGCGGGCTCTCCTTCGCCTGGTTGAAGGCCCAGGTCGCCTGCTTCAGCTCGAAGGCGCCGCCCTGCCGGATGCCGCAGCGATAGGCGTTCGAGAAGCCGCCGGAATCGAGCACCATGGATGCCAGCGCCGGCGGCGCCAGGCAGGCGAGGGCTGCCTGGGTATGAGCGGCGTACGAGAGCCCCATGGTCGCGACCCGGCCGTCGCACCAGGGCTGGCGCTGGATCCAGTCGACCGTGTCGGCGCCGTCCTCGCCCTCGCTCAAGTATTTCGTGAAATGACCGCCGGAGCCGTACCGGCCGCGGCAGTCCTGATAGACGACGATATAGCCGTGGCGGACGAAGTCGGCTGCGACCTCAGCGCGGGAGAGCGGCTGGGTCTCGCCCCGATCCAGCTCGGAGCGCGAGGGTTCCGACTTGCCGTAGGGCGTGCGTTCCAGGATGACCGGAAAGGCGCCGGCGACAGGCTGGCCGTCCCGCGCCGGCCGGTGGATGTCGAGCGCCAGCGCGACCCCGTCGCTGAGCACCATGCGGACGTCGCTGTCCACGATGCTGTCGAATGGTGGGGTGGCGAACGGTGGGGTGGCGAACGGCGGGCTGGGCTCGGTCATCGCGAGATCCCGCTCAGCCGGTCGGCAGGAACTGATAGAGCCAGGTCTCGGTCAAGGCGGTCCCCTCGTGGCGCAGGTAGCAGCGCAGGTCGATCGGCTCGGTCCCCCCGTCGACGGCGAGATCGAAGGTCAGCCGCCAGGTCTTCGTGCCGACCACCGGCAAGGCATTGGGGTTGACGATCTTGCCGCGCGACGCGGTCACGACCGGCTCGACACCGTCGAGCCGGGTCAGCGGCTCGAGCGGGGGGCCGGCAAAATCGACGACGAACTTCTTGGCTGCAGGCGGGCGCGGCCGCCCGGGCACGCCGCCGACGCCAACCCGGGTCGCGATGACACGGCCGGCCTCCGGCGGATGCGGCTCGTCGGCGAGCCAATATTGCTGATAGGCGAAGCGCAGCACGGCGCCGGCCTTGATCGGGCCCTTCGGCACCCAGAAGGCGACGATATTGTCGTTGGTCTCGTCGCTGGTCGGCAGCTCGACCAGCTGGACCGCGCCCTCGCCCCAGGGCGCCAGCGGCTCGACCCAGACGCTCGGGCGCCGGTTATAGAACACGGCATCGTCCTGGTAGCGCTGGAAGTCGCGCTCGCGCTGCAGCAGGCCGAAGCCGCGCGGGTCCTTGTCCATGAAGGCGCTAACACGCGTGCTGGCCGGGTCGTTGAGCGGCCGCCAGATCCGCTCGCCGGCACCGGTCGCGAGCGCCAGGCCGTCGCTGTCGTGGATCTCCGGCCGCCAGTCGATGCCTTGGGTGCGGTTGTGCTTGCCGTACCAGAACATGCTGGTGAGCGGCGCGATACCCAGGCGCTGGATCTCCTTGCGGATGAACAGCACGCTCTCGATCTTCAGCACCGGCCGCGTGTCGCTCGACACCGCTATCCGGAACGCGCCCGAAAGGCTCGGCCCATCGAGCAGCGCGTGAATCAGAGCGTCGCCGCCCGGTGCCGCCGGCTCGGCGATCCAGAAGCTGGTGAAGCGGGGAAACTCCTCGTGTGCCGACGCCGTGTTGACCGCGACGCCGCGCGCCGACAGGCCGTATTGGTCGAGCTCGCCGGCGCTGCGGAAATAGCTCGCGCCCACGAACGACAGGAAATCCGTCCGCCCCCCCGGATGCATCAGGCGGAAGCCCGAGAAGCCGATGTCGTCGGGCAGCTTGCGCGCGAATTCGGCCGCGCCGAACTCGAACAGGCTCGGGCTGTACAGCACCTCGCGTGCCGTCGTGCCGGTCACCTGATAGATGCGGACCGGCGCCTTCGAGAATTTGCCGGGATGGGACAGCTGGACCGGAAAGGGCGCGCCCGATCCGGCCGGCCACAGCGCCCGGTCGGCACGGAAGCGGATCTGCTGGGCCGCGTCATAGTCGATCCGATCGAGGATCTCGGCGTGCCGGATCACCGGCGGCTGATACGAATGACCGGCCAGCGCCTTGGCCTGTGCCACGACCCGGTCGAAATCGAACGGCTGGCTCGGCCCGAGCTTGATCGGGGCGTCGGCGGCGAAGGCGGCACGGAACGGCAGCGCCGGGCCGGCTGGACCGAAAGCCAGCGCCGCGAGACCCGCGAGGGCGTGGCGTCGGCTGAGCAGGGTCATGGCGGTCTTTCGTGCGGGAGGGCAGGCGGAAAAGGCAAAAGCGGCGCATGGGAGCGCCGCTTTCGACAGGATTCAAGAGAAAACTCGTCCCCGCGACGAAGGAGCCCGCTTGCGGAAAGGGCGGGCTGCCTTCGTCGGTATGCCCGGATCAGGCGATGTCTTGGACGCCGGCCTGTGGCAGCATCGGCTTCTTCTCCGGCCAGGACTCGTGGACCATGGCGACGCCGTTCTCGTCCGGCGTCAGGTGCGTCTCGTCGTGCTCGTCCGTTGCCGGCTCGACGGCCGGCTCCGGTGCCAAGCCACGGCTCAACGCCCGGCGCAGGCGCCGGAGCTCGGCCGGCGGCCGGGTCTCTTCCGGCGTCAGGAACAGGCCCCAGCGCTTGAGCTTGAGGCCGATGCTCGACCGGCTGGACAGCACCGACAGCGGGATCGCAACCGCGAGGCCGGCGAAGATCGGCGTCAGCCACCAGAAGAAGCCGGGCGCGATCCAGGCGACCGAGCCGGCCCAGGCGAGGCCCAGGAGGGTCTGCCCGGCATGGCGCTTCAGCCCCTCGCGCCAGCTCAGGCCGCGGTCGTCGCGCGGCTGCGCCTCCCAGGCGACGCTGCGGCCGGAGAAGGCGGCGCTCACGAACAGCGACTGGAACATCATCATGACGGGCGCCAGCAGGGTCGAGAACACAGTCTCGATCACCATGCTCGCCAGCAGGCCGATGAGGCCGCCATACGGGCGGCGGCGGGCCCGGCTGAAGGCGACCAGCAGCACGCCCATGATCTTCGGCAGGAACAGCGCCAGAAGCGTCATGGTCAGGAGCAGGTTGATCTGGAAGTCGGTCGCGACCGGCCAGTTCGGGAACAGGTTGAAGCCGGGCTTGAAATAGACCGGGCCCTGGATCGCCCGCTCGACCGCGTCGGCCGTGCTGAGGCTCAAGAGTGCCAGCCAGAGCGGCGAGGTGAGGTAGCTCGCCACACCCATGGTCAGGTGCAGCCGGCCCATCAGGCGCAAGCCCGGGAAGCTCAGGAGCCGGCTGTGCTGCAGGTTGCCCTGGCACCAGCGCCGGTCGCGCGTCGCATAGTCGATGACGTTCGCCGGCATTTCCTCATAGGAGCCGGCGAGCTCCGGCACGATCCATACCTTATAGCCGCCCTTGCTGATGAGCGCCGCCTCGACGAAGTCGTGGCTGAGGATCTCGCCGCCCAAGGGTGCCTTGCCCGGCAGGATCGGCAGGCCGCAATGGCGCGCGAAGGCGGCGATGCGGATGATCGCGTTGTGGCCGTAGTAATTGCCTTCGCCGCCGGTCCAGAAAGCCAGGCCCGAGGCCATCACAGGCCCATAGAGCCGGCTTGCGAACTGCAGGATGCGGGCGAACGCGGTCTCGCGGTTGGCCGGCACCGGCAGGGTCTGGATGATGCCCGAGTCCGGATGCGCCTCCATGAGCCGGGCGAGCGCCACGATCGTGTCGCCGGACATGACACTGTCGGCGTCGAGCACGACCATGTGGGCATAGGCATTGCCCCAGCGCTTGACGAAATCCTCGATGTTGCCGGCCTTGCGGCCGATGTTCTTCGGGCGGCGGCGATAGAAGATCCGTGGGCCGCCGGCATGGCGCCGGCGCAGGCCCTCGACCATGCGCCGCTCGGCCATGCCGTGCTCCGCGCTGCGCGTGTCCGACAGGACGAAGAAGTCGAAATGCGCGCCTTCGCCCGTGCGCTCCAGGCTGACGAGCGTCGCCTCGAGCCCGGCTGAGACGCGCAGCGGATCCTCGTTGTAGACGGGCATGACCACGGCCGTGCGCTGGCCGAGCGGCCGGGCCGCGTCCGCGGCGAGCGCTGCGGGATCGCCGCCGATCAGCCGGACGGCGAAGCCGAAGACCGCGGTCCAGAAGCTGATCGCGAGCCAGCCGAAGCTGATGGTGAACAGCACCACGCCGGCGAAGCCCAGGAGGCCGAGGCCGTGGGCGGCCATCACCTGGGACATCAGCGACGCCGCGATGCCGGTGCTGCCGACCGTGAGGATCAGCAGGGCCGCGCGGCGTATGAACAGGGTCAGCGTCTGGGTCTTGTGATCATGCATGGCAATGCCTCCGCACTGCACAACGGGCGAAACGGCATTTCATTCATTCGGCCGTCCAACGAAATGTCCAGGTCTCTGTGAGCGATTTGTCGCGCAGCTTGAGGAAGGCGCGCATTTCCGCATCCTTCCGCCCGTCGGGCGTGAAGGTGAAGGCCGCGCGCCAGACCGTCTCTTCGAGCTTTTGGCAAACAACATCATCGACTTTGCCGGTCGACACCGTGACGATCGCCTCGACCGGCAACCGGTCCGACAGAGATGGGATATCGGCGCCGGTGAAGTCCAGCCAAAAGCGCAAGGGAGCCTTGTGATCGTCTTTGGCCGCGTCGACCGGCACCACGGGGCCTGTGCGCGTGCCGACGGTGCGGCCGATGGGCGGCATGGGCGTCGCCCCCGGCAGCGTGGTCGCCCGATAGGCGAATGCCACGGGTACGCCGGCCTTGACCGGCGTCTCCGGCACCCAGTAGGCGGCCATGTTGTCGTTGATTTCCTCGTCGCTCGGGATCTCGACCAGCTCGACCCAGCCCTTGCCCCAGTCGCCCTCGGGCTCGATCCACAGGCTCGGCCGGCGCTGGTAATGCTCGATGACGTCCTCGTACTGGTGAAAGTCCGTCTCGCGCTGCATCAGCCCGAAGCCCTTGGGCGCCTGATCGGAAAAGGCGCTGACGCGCAGCGCCTTCGGGTTCATGAGCGGCCGCCAGACCCATTCGCCGGTGCCGGTGTGGAGCGCCAGGCCGTCGCTGTCGTGCACCTCGGGGCGCAGGTCCGAGAAGGGCCGGTTGGCGATCTTGCCATGCAGGTACATGGAGGTGAGCGGCGCCATGCCGAGCTTCTTGATGTCAAGCCGCGGGTAGAGCACGGCCTCGACATGGAGCCGCGTCTCGGTGTCGGGCGAGATTTCGAAGCGGTAGGCGCCGGTCGTGCTCTTGCTGTCCAGCAGCGCATAGATCACGAGGGTCGTGGCCTCGGGCGACGGCCGCTCGAGCCAGAACTTGGTGAAGGCGGGGAATTCCTCGCCCTGCGGGCTCGCCGTGTCGATGGCGAGGCCGCGGCCCGATAGGCCGTACTGCTCTCCCCGGCCGATCAGCCGGAAGTATGAAGCACCCTGGAACACGGCGAACTCGTCGAAATAGTCCGGCCGGTTCAGGGGGAAATGCAGGCGGAAGCCGGCGAAGCCCATGCTCTGGTCGAAATTGGTCTGAAACTTGTTCGGACCGAAATCGAACATCGACGGGCTGTATTCGACCTCGCGCACCTCGCCGCTCTCGATCGTATGGATCGTGACCTTGCGGTCGTACTGGAAGCCGCGATGGAACATCTGGATCTGGAACAGGCCGCCGTCGCGCCAGAGCGCCTGGTCCGTCCGGTAGTCGATCATCCGGAAATGCTGATAGTCGAGCGACTTCAGGGAATCCGGCAGCGGCGGGCTGCTGCCGTCATAGGGCTGCTTGGCGAGCTGGACTGCCTGGTCCTTGACGGTGTCGAACGTGAAGCCGGCGGAATCGGCGCGGGCCGGTGCGGCGGGGCGTGCGAGCGCGCCCGCGGCTGCGGTGCCGGCCAGGGTGGCGATGAAGTGGCGACGTCTCATCCGCATGGTCGATTCCGCATGGTCTAATCTGGGGTTCGCTCGGTGCCATGAATCCTTAGGGTGCGCAGCAGATATCGCACAGGTGCTTAACGCTTGGCGAGCGATGACCTATTGATGCCGGCATGGCTGCCTTGCGGTTCGCTCGGACCGGCCCTCGAATCCGGGCGCATTCGTCACCTTTTGGCCACATTGATGGATCGAAGGCCGGCGTTCCGTTGTTGATGAGCCTGATAGCAAGCCCCACCAGCACGTTCGGATGACCCCGCCGACGAGCCCGGACCCGGATCTCGCCCGGCCATGGCATGGGAGCCGGCCCTGGAATCCTCCATCGACCTCAGCCCACCGCCGGCGCGGCCGGGCTGGAGCTACTTTCTTGATTTCGACGGCACGCTGGTCGATTTCGCGCGGACACCCGGCGAAGTATCGGTCGACGCGAGGCTTCGCGCGCTGCTCGATGCGGTGCACCGGGCGGTGCACGGCGCGCTCGCGATCGTGAGCGGCCGGCCGCTGGTCGAGCTCGATCAATTCCTGGCTCTGCCGCATCTGCCGATGGCGGGCCAGCACGGGCTCGAATGGCGTGATGCGTTCGGCTGCGTCGCTCGCGTCCCGCGCCTCAGCCTCTCGCCGCATATCGTCCAGGCTGCGCGGCACTGGGCGGCGGAGCGGCCGGGCGCACTCGCCGAGGTGAAAGATTTCTCGGTGGCGCTCCATGTCCGCGGCAATCCTCCGCTGCTGCCGGAAGCGCTCGCCTTCGGCCAGCAGCTGGTCGCGAGCGATCCGAGCCGCCTCATGCTGCAGCCCGGCGCCTTCGTCGTCGAGATCCGCTGCCGCGGCGGCAACAAGGGCGACATCGTCGACCGCTTCCTGCGCGACCGGCCGTTCCTCGGCCGCCGCCCGGTCTTCATCGGCGATGACCTGACCGACGAGTACGGCTTCATCGCGGCGGCGCGCGGCGGCGGCTTCGGCGTCCGGGTCGGCGAGCCACGGGAAACGAGCGCGCGGCACCGGCTGCTCGATCCGGCCGCCGTGCGCACTTGGCTGGGTCCGCTCGCTGCCGCCGATCAAGGGACGCATTAGAGGGAGATGTAATGACGACCAGGACCGAGCTTTCGCCCAAGACCGACCTTTCGCTGGGTGTCGTCGGCAACGGCAGCTATGCGGCATTGATCGATCGGCAGGGCCGGGTCGTCTGGGCATGCCTGCCGCGGCTCGACGGCGATCCGGTCTTCTGCGCGCTGCTGCGCGGCGACGGCGACGGCGACGGTGATGGGCACGGGGCCGAAGGCGGCAATCAGCCGGTGGGCGACCGGCACGACGGCGCCTTCGCCATCGAACTCGCCGGCTGCGCGCGCATCGAGCAGAACTATCGCGGCCACACGGCGATCCTCGAGACCCGCCTCTACGACCAGGCGGGCGGCGCGATCGAGATCGTCGATTTCGCGCCGCGGTTCGAGCGCTACGGCCGCACGTTCCGGCCGGTGACGCTGATGCGTCATGTCCGGCCGATCTCCGGCACGCCGCAGATCACGATCCGGCTTCGGCCGCTTGCCGATTACGGGGCGACGCGGCCGGAGCGGACGCGCGGCAGCAATCATATCCGCTACCTCATCCCGGACGGGGCGATCCGGCTCACGACCGACGCGCCGGTCACCTACATCACCGACGAGATCCCGTTCGTGCTCGACCGGCCCTGCACGCTAGCGCTCGGCCCGGACGAGCCGATCATCGAGGCGCTGCCGGCGCTCACCGACGATTTCCTGGGGGCGACCGACCGCTATTGGCGCGACTGGTCGCGCTCGCTCGCCGTGCCGTTCGAATGGCAGTCGGCCGTCATCCGCGCCGCGATCACGCTCAAGCTGTGCAGCTTCGAGGAGACCGGCGCCGTGGTCGCGGCACTCACGACCTCGATTCCGGAATCGCGCAACTCGGGCCGGAACTGGGACTATCGCTTCTGCTGGCTGCGCGACGCCTATTTCACGCTGCACGCGCTGAACCGCCTCGGCAAGACCCGGACGCTCGAGCGGTACCTCACCTACATCACCAACCTGGTCGTGCGGCTCGACGGCAAGCCGATGCAGCCGGTCTACGGCATCGGCACCGAGGCGGCGCTGCATGAGCGGATCGTGGCACACCTGCCGGGCTATCGCGGCATGGGACCGGTGCGCGTCGGCAATGCCGCCTATGCCCAGGTGCAGAACGACAGCTACGGCGCGATCATCGTCGCCTGCGCCCATGTGTTCTACGACGAGCGGCTCGACCGGCCGGACCATCTCGACCTGTTCCGGCGCCTGGAGCGGCTGGGCGAAACCGCACTCTCGGTGTTCGACCAGCCCGACGCCGGCCTCTGGGAACTCAGGACGCGGGCTGCGGTCCACACGTTCTCGGCGGTCATGTGCTGGGCCGCGGTGGCACGCCTCGCCCGCATCGCGGGCCGGCTGGGCTTGGGCGAGCGCGCCGATTACTGGCGCGAGCACGCCCGGCGGCTCCGGCAAGAAATCGAGCGGCGTGCGTGGAATCCGACGCTCAACAGCTTCGTTGCGACGTTCGACGGCGACGATGCCGATGCGAGCCTGCTGCTGCTGTCCGAGCTCAATTTCCTCGAGCCGGACGACCCGCGGTTCGCAGGCACGGTCGACCATGTCGGGCGCATGCTGCTGCGCGGCGATTTCCTGCTGCGCTATGCGACGCCCGATGATTTCGGCGTGCCGGAGGTCGCGTTCACCGTCTGCAGCTTCTGGTACGTGAACGCGCTGGCCGTGATTGGCCGGCGCGACGAGGCAAGGGCACTGTTCGTGAAGCTGCTCGAGCACCGCAATCCGCTGGGTCTCCTCTCCGAGGACATCGATACCGAGACCGGCGAGCTCTGGGGCAACTTCCCGCAGACCTATTCCATGGTCGGCCTGATCCTGTGCGCGATCCGGCTGTCCAAGCCGTGGGATGAAGCGTTTTGAGCCGGCTCGTCGTCGTGACCAACCGGATCGCGCCGGTTGGCGAAGGCGGGCCGCCGCAGGGCGGCCTGGCGGTTGCCGTGCTCGAGGCGCTCAAGGAGCACGGCGGCGTCTGGCTCGGCTGGTCCGGCAAGATCGTCGAGACGCTGCCGGACAAGCCGCGCATCCGCCGGTACCGGAACAATCTCACCGTCGTCGAGCTCGACCTGACCCAGGCCGAATACGACACTTATTACCTGGGCTACGCCAACGGCACGCTCTGGCCGGCCTTCCATTACCGGCTCGACCTGATGGAGTTCTCGCGGCCCAATCTCGACGGCTATAGCGCGGTCAACCGGCGTTTCGCCCGGGCGCTCGATGGGTTGCTGCAGCCGGGCGACCGTGTCTGGGTCCATGACTACCACCTGATCCCGCTCGCGTCCGAGCTCCGCGCGCTCGACATCTCGCTTCGGCTCGGATTCTTCCTGCACACGCCGTTTCCGGTGACGCAGGTGCTGCTCGGCGTGCCGTGGCACCGGAACCTGGTCGAGCACCTGACGGCCTACGACGTCATCGGGTTCCAGACCGATCGCGACGTGGCGGCCTTCGCCGACTACCTCGCCTCCGAGAAGCATGGGCAGGTCGGTCCAGACGGCGAGGGCGAGGCGTTCGGCCGGAAGTTCCAGGTCCAGGCCTTCCCGATCTCGATCGAGACCAGCAGCATGATCAAGCAGGCGGTCGACATGGAGGATTCGCCCCAGGTCCGGCGCTTGAAGGCGGCGCTGCGCGGCCGCCGGCTGCTGATCGGCGTCGATCGGCTCGATTATTCCAAGGGCCTGGTGCGCCGCATCCGGGCGGTCGAGCGGCTGTTCGCGGTGCACCCGCAATTCCGCAGCGCCGTCACCTTCATGCAGATCGCCCCGGCGACCCGCGGCGAGCTGCATCAGTACGCCTCGATCCGCAGCGAGCTCGAGCAGCACGCCGGCCGGATCAACGGCGCCTATGCCGACTATGACTGGATGCCGATCCGCTACATCAGCCGGTCCTACTCGCGCCGTACGCTCGCGGGCTTCTACCGGGCGAGCGCCATCGGCCTCGTGACCCCGCTGATCGACGGCATGAACCTCGTCGCCAAGGAATATGTCGCCTGCCAGGACCCGACCGACCCAGGCGTCCTGGTCTTGTCGCGCTTCGCCGGCGCCGCCCAGGAGCTCGACGGCGCGTTGATCGTCAATCCCTATGATTTCGAAGCGGTCGGCGACGCGCTCGCAGGGGCGCTCGAGATGCCGCTCGACGAACGGCGCGACCGGCACCGCGTCCTCCTGGACCGGCTGAAGCGCTGGGACGTGACGGTCTGGCGCCGCGCGTTCGAAGCGGCGCTCGCCGCGTGAACCGGCGGACGCAAGCTGGGCGGGGCGCGAGCTACGGGCATAGGTCACTGGGGGAGATTGAGTAATGGCCGAAAGACGATACCTGCCGCTCGAGGGCTCCGTGCGCAAGGCGCCGACGGGGGCGACGCTGCTCGGCCCCGTCGATCAGACGCAGCTCTTGACCGTCAGCGTCTATCTGCGCCCGCACGCGAAGCCGCCCTTGGGCGCCCGTCTCGACCATGCCGGGTTCGCCCGGGACTATGGCGCGCGTCCTGCCAACGTCGCCCGCATCGAGCGCTACGCCGCCGACCACGGGTTGATGGTGGCCGACGTCGATCCGGCCCGGCGCCTGGTGCGGCTTGCCGGCACGGTCGACGCCCTCTGCCGCGCGTTCCGCACCAAGCTCGACCGCTACGGCGTCGGGGCTGGGGAGCATCGCGGCCGCAGCGGCCCGCTCTATGTCGGCGACGACATCGCCGACCTGGTGCTGGGCGTGTTCGGGCTCGACGATCGTCCGCAGGCGCGTGCGCAGTATCGCCTCGCCCCGGCTGCCGCGGCCGCGACCAGCTTCACCGCGCCCGAGATCGCCCAGCTCTATGACTTCCCGCCGGGCGACGGCAGCGGCGAGACGATCGCGCTCATCGAGCTCGGCGGCGGCTTCGTGCAGAGCGATCTCGACGGCTATTTCAAGGCGCTCGGCCTTGCGACGCCGACGGTCACGGCGGTGCCGGTCGATGCCGGCCGCAACACCCCGACCGGCGACCCGAACGGCCCCGACGGCGAGGTCATGCTCGACATCGAGGTCGCTGGCGCCGTCGCCCCTGGTGCCACGATCGGCGTCTATTTCGCGCCCAACACCGAGCAGGGCTTCATCGACGCCATCACCCAGGCGATCCATGACACGAAGCTGAAACCGTCCGTGCTGTCGATCAGCTGGGGTGCCCCGGAATCGACCTGGACCCAGCAGGCGGTGACCGTGATGGACCAGGCGTTCCAGACGGCGGCGAGCCTCGGCGTCACCGTCTGCGTCGCGGCCGGCGACGGTGGCTCGAGCGACGGGGCGACCGACGGTCTCGCCCATGCCGATTTCCCGGCGTCGAGCCCGAACGTGCTCGGCTGCGGCGGCACGCACGTCACGGCTGCCACGGACGGCACCGCAATCGCGAGCGAAACCGTCTGGAACGACGGTGCCCAGGGCGGCGCCGGGGGCGGCGGCATCAGCGCGCTCTTTCCGGTGCCGGCCTATCAGCAGGACCTGGCGCTGCCGCCGTCGGCCAATGCCGGCGCTGGTCCAGGGCGTGGCGTGCCGGACGTCGCCGGCAACGCCGACCCGCAGAGCGGCTATCAGGTGCTGGTCGACGGCCAGGCGACGGTAATCGGCGGCACCAGCGCCGTGGCGCCGCTGTGGGCCGGGCTCATCGCCCGCCTGAACGGCACGCTCGGCCAGCCGGTCGGCTTCATCAACCCGTTCCTTTACGCCCATGCCGCGACCTGCCACGACATCACGCAGGGCAACAACGGCGCCTACGAGGCGACCCAAGGCTGGGACGCCTGCACCGGGCTGGGCTCGCCCGATGGCAGCGCCTTGCTGGCCGCTCTGCAGGCGGCGGGCGCCACCCCCTCGCCGGCTCCGTCCCCGACGCAAGCGTCGGCATAGGCCGGCCGCATTCGGCATTGTTTCGCCCGTCCGCTCGTGCCAGCTTCGGAAACGAACATTGATCGAGGCCGAGGCATGAGCGAGACGGGGCCAAGCGAACGGGTGACCGGCGATACAGGGGCTGGCGAACGGCGGGGCGCCACGGCACGCCATCAAGGTATCGTGGCGCTCGTCCGGCAGCGCGGCTTCATGGCGATCGAGGCGCTCGCCAATCATTTCGACGTCACGGTCCAGACCATCCGCCGCGACTTGAACCAGTTGTCGGAAGAGGGCCGCGTGCTGCGCTATCACGGCGGCGCCGGCCTGCCGTCGAGCGTCGAGAACATCGACTATACCGCGCGCCAGGTCATGAACCCGGTGGAGAAGGAGCGGATCGCCCGGCTCGTCGCGACCGAAATCCCGGCCCACGCGTCGCTGTTCATCAATATCGGCACGACGACGGAGGCGGTCGCCCGCGCGCTCGCCGGGCACCAGGACCTGCGCGTCATCACCAACAACCTCAATGTCGCGGCAACACTCGCGCGCAGCACGGATTTCAAGATCATCCTGACCGGCGGCACCGTGCGCAACCGCGACGGCGGCATCGTGGGTACGGCGTCCAGCGACATGATCGGCCAGTTCCGCGTCGATTACGGCATCATCGGCATCAGCGGCATCGACGAGGACGGCACGCTGCTCGATTTCGATGCCGACGAGGTGCGCGCGGCCCAGGCGATCCTGCGCAACTCGCGCCAGGTGTTCCTGGTCGCCGACCATACGAAATTCGCCCGCCGGCCCATGGTGCGCATGGGGTCGATCACCGAGGTGACGGCGCTGTTCACCGACGAGCCGCCGCCGCCGGCGATCCAGCGGCTGCTCGGCGAGCATGATGTCGCGCTCAAGATCGCGCCGAAAGTTTAGTGTCGGTATCGAATATAAACATTTCGCTTGCGAACGTGCGGAACTGATCATACGGTTCTCGTCATGGGTGTGCGGCACATTCGCTCGACCGATGTCGAGCCCGGAAGGGCGGTGCGGAATGGCCGGGAACAGCCAAATCTCGAATAATTCTAAATTGAAGCGAACGGCGGATCGGCTTGTTGTGTCGTCGAGGCACGGCACGTATCGCTGAACCGGTTGTTCGTTTTCGAATATCGATCGACCGGACTCGGCGAAGCCGAGCCTGCCGCAGCCCATGTCGATTGCGGTAGGGCCGATCGAAGCAAAAAAGCGGAAGGGAGGATGTGATGTCACGATTCGTCGGCGCGCTCGATCAGGGCACGACCAGCACCCGGTTCATCATCTTCGATCGCCAGGGCCAGATCGTCGCCGTGGCGCAGAAGGAGCACCAGCAGATCTATCCGAAGCCCGGCTGGGTCGAGCATGATCCGCTGGAGATCTGGCGCAACACGCGCGAGGTCATGGCCGAGGCGCTGATCAAGGCGGACATCCGGCCGGCCGACCTCAAGGCGGTCGGCATCACGAACCAGCGCGAGACGACGGTCCTGTGGGACCGCCGGACCGGGCAGCCGCTGCACAATGCGCTGGTCTGGCAGGACACGCGCGTCGACCAGATGGTGGCGGGTTTCACCCGCGAGGGCGGCCAGGACCGCTTCCGGGCGAAGACCGGCCTGCCGCTCGCCAGCTATTTCAGCGGGCTCAAGCTCCGTTGGCTGTTGCAAAACGTCGAGGGTGCGCGCGAGAAGGCGGCGGCCGGCGACGCCCTCTTCGGCAATATCGACACCTGGATCCTGTGGAACATGACGGGCGGCCGGAACGGCGGGCTGCACGTGACGGACGTGACCAACGCGAGCCGCACCCAGCTCATGGATCTGGCGACGCTCGACTGGGACAAGGGCATGCTCGACACGTTCGACATTCCGCGCGCCTGCCTGCCGCAAATCCGGTCTTCGAGCGAGGTCTACGGCCAGGCCCATGGCGAGCTCGAGGGCGTGCCGGTCGCGGGCATCCTGGGCGACCAGCAGGCCGCCCTCGTCGGCCAGACCTGCTTTGCCCCGGGCGAGGCCAAGAACACCTATGGCACCGGCTGCTTCCTCCTGATGAACACCGGCGAGAAGCTGGTGCCGTCGACCTGCGGCCTGGTCACGACCGTCGGCTACAAGTTCGGCGACCAGCCGGTGCGCTACGCGCTCGAGGGCTCGATCGCCATTACCGGCGCGCTGGTGCAGTGGCTGCGCGACAATCTGGGCCTCATCCACTCGAGCGGCGAGATCGAGAGCCTCGCCGCCTCGGTCGAGGACAATGGCGACGTCTATTTCGTCCCAGCCTTCTCGGGCCTTTATGCGCCCTATTGGAAGGAAAGCGCGCGCGGCGTCGTCGCCGGCCTGACGCGCTTTGCCGGCCGCGGGCATCTGGCGCGGGCGGCGCTCGAGGCGACGGCCTACCAGACGCGCGACGTGCTCGACGCCATGGAGAAGGACTCGGGCATCGCCATCCGCGAACTGCGTTCCGACGGCGGCATGGTGGTGAACGAGCTGCTCATGCAGTTCCAGGCCGACATCCTCGACGTGCCGGTGGTCCGGCCGAAGGTGACGGAGACGACAGCGCTGGGGGCAGCCTACGCGGCTGGGCTCGCGACCGGCTACTGGCAGGGCGAGGACGACCTGAAGCGCAACTGGGGCGTCGACAAGACTTGGGCTCCGGCCATGGATGAGGGCCGGCGCGGCCGGCTCTACGCCTCGTGGCAGAAGGCGGTGCGCCGCTCGTTCGACTGGATCGACTGAGGTCCCACGACCTTCCCCGCAGCACATGCAACCCCGCGAACCCGGCTCGATCCGGGGCGGGTATCAGGGAGGGAAAACATGCATTCGGCCTTCATGGGCGAAATGTTCGGGACCATGATCCTGATTCTGCTCGGCAACGGTGTCGTCGCCTGCGTTCTGCTCCAGGATTCAAAAGGGCAGAATTCCGGCTGGATCGTGATTACCGCCGGCTGGGCTTTCGCGGTGCTGGCCGGCGTCTTCACGGCGCTGGCGCTCGGCAGCGACGGCCATCTCAATCCCGCGGTGACGATCGGTGTCGCGGTGTCGACCGGTGACTGGAGCAAGTGCGCAACCTACATCCCGGCGCAGTTCCTGGGTGCCTTCCTGGGAGCGACGCTCGTCTGGCTGCAGTACCTGCCGCATTGGAGCCGGACCAAGGACGAGGGGCTGAAGCTTGCCTGCTTCTGCACCGCGCCTGCGATCCGCAACCTGCCCTCGAACGCGGTGAGCGAGATCATCGGCACCTTCGTCCTGGTGTTCGTCGCGGCGGCGATCTTCTCCAAGCATATTGCCGCCGGCGGGCTGCCGCCCGGCGTCGGGCCCTACCTGGTCGGCGTCCTCGTCTGGGGCATCGGCCTCTCGCTCGGCGGCACCACCGGCTATGCGATCAATCCGGCACGCGATCTCGGGCCAAGGCTTGCCCACGCGCTGTTGCCGATCGCCGGCAAGGGCCGGTCCGACTGGGGCTATGCGCTGCTGCCGGTCATCGCGCCGGTGATCGGTGCCGGTGCCGCCGGCGTGCTGGTCAAATCCTTCGGGCTCTGATTGAGTGGGGTGCCGCCCGGGCGACCGGGCGGCGCACCCGAAACCGGAGGCTCGCTTGAAAATCGCGCTGATCGCCCATGACCGGCTGAAGCCGGCGTTCGTCGCCTGGGTCAAGAAGCACGAGGCCGTGTTCGCGCTCCACCAGATGGTGGCGACCGGCACGACCGGCAGCCAGATCAAGGCGGCCTCACCCGGGCTCGACATCCAGCTCGTCAAGAGCGGGCCCCTGGGCGGCGACCAGCAGATCGGCGCCATGATCGCCGATGGTTCGGTCGACGCCGTGATCTTCATGGCGGATCCCCTGACGCCGATGCCGCACGACGTCGACGTCAAGGCGCTGGTGCGGCTCTCGACGCTCTACAACATCCCGATGGCCTGCAACGAGGCGACGGCGGAGCTGATGGTAAGCTGGCTCGCCCGCATGGTCTCGCACTGAACGGACGGCTGCCCCAAGCGAAATTCCTATCTCGATCCGATGCTTTTCCCATGCTAGCGTCCGCGCACCGCCGCACGGGAACAAGCACCGGAGAAAAAAGATCATGGGGGAAAAGCCCGACAAATCCAGCGCGCCGTGGGTATGGGGTCTGCTCCTGCCCTATATCGCGCTGCTGTGGTTGCCGTTCTACAACGCGAAGGAACCGGCCATCGGCGGGTTCCCGTTCTTCTACTGGTATCAGTTCGCGTGGGTGCCGCTGACGTCGCTGCTCATCTACCTCGTCTATAGGAAGGTGAAATGAGCACCGATCAGATCAATTGGACGGCACTCGTCGTCTTCATCCTGTTCTTCGCGCTGGTTACGGTCCTGGGCTTCGTCGCCGCCCGCTGGAAGGCCGGCGATCTCTCGCAACTCCATGAATGGGGCCTGGGCGGCCGGCGCTTCGGCACGATCATCACCTGGTTCCTGGTCGGCGGCGACTTCTACACTGCCTATACGGTCATCGCCGTGCCGGCGCTCGTCTATGCGGTCGGCGCCTACGGCTTCTTCGCGCTGCCCTACACGATCATCGTCTATCCGCTCGTGTTCCTGGTCATGCCGCGACTCTGGGCGGTGTGCCAAAGGCATCAATACGTGACCGGCGCCGACTTCATCCACGGCCGCTACGGCAGCGCGTGGCTGGCGCTTGCGGTCGCCTTGACCGGCCTGCTCGCGACCATGCCCTATATCGCGCTGCAGCTCGTCGGCATGCAGGTCGTAATCGGCGCGCTGGGCTTGGGCGGCGAGGGCATCTGGGGCGAGCTGCCGCTGATCATCGCCTTCGTCATCCTGGCGGTCTACACCTACGCCTCGGGCCTGCGCGCACCGGCCATGATCGCCTTCGTCAAGGACGTGATGATCTACATCGTGGTCATCGCCGCGATCGCGATCATCCCGCTGCAATTGGGCGGCTACGGCGCCGTGTTCGATGCGGCCGACAAGGCGTTCCAGGCCAAGGGCTCGGGCGGGCTCATCCTGGCGCCGGGCCAGTTCGTGCCGTTCGCGACCCTGGCCTTGGGCTCGGCCTTCGCCGCCTTCATGTACCCGCACACCATGACCGGCGTGCTGTCGTCCTCGTCGGGCGACGTGGTGCGCAAGAACGCCATGCTGCTGCCGGCCTATACGGTGCTCCTGGGGCTCATCGCCATGCTGGGCTACATGGGCATCGCGGCCGGGATCACGGTCAAATCGCCGACGCAGATCGTGCCGGCCCTGTTCCTCAAGATCTTCCCGGACTGGTTCGTGGGCTTCAGCTTTGCCGCGATCGCGATCGGTGCGCTCGTCCCGGCGGCGATCATGTCGATCGGCGCCGCCAACCTGTTCACCCGCAACGTCTGGCGCACCTTCGTCAACCCGAACATCACGCCCCAGGCCGAGGCCGCATCGGCGAAGCTCGTGTCGCTGATCGTGAAGTTCGGCGCGCTGGTCTTCATCGTGGCCCTGCCCACGCAGTTCGCGATCGATCTGCAGCTCCTGGGCGGCGTGTGGATCCTGCAGACCTTCCCGGCGATCGTGCTCGGGCTCTACAAGGCGCGGCTCCGGCCCCAGGCCCTGCTCCTGGGCTGGGCGGTCGGCATGGTGCTCGGCACCTGGCTCGCCTCGCTGACCGGCCTCAAGCCGGTCTATCCGCTGGTGATCGGCGGCGCGACCTACCCGGTCTATATCGGTGTCATCGCCGGGGCCGTGAATATCGTCGTCAGCGTGGTCGCGTCCGCCCTGTTCGGCGTGCTCGGGCTCGGCCACGGCAGCGATCAGACCCAGCCGGAGGACTATCAGCTGACCAAGGCGTCCTGACGCCTTTCTGCATACCCTCTCGCGTGCCTGGGCGACGGGCGGAGCGATTATGCTCCGCCCGTTGTTCTTTAGCCGTCACCGCTTCGTGGGATTGGTCGCCATGATCCGCTTTCGGCTCCTCGCCCTGCTGCTCGCCGCTGTGTCGCTCGCCGGCTGCGGTGCGGCTGCAGCACCCTGCCGGATCACTTCGGCCGTGCTCGACATCGTGCCGATCGTGGGCCATGCCGCGGCAGCGCCCACCGACGCCTGCGCCACGGCGATCGACCCCTAAGCGATCGATCCTTGGCCTTGCTGCCGTCCTGAAGGCGGCGCCCAACCGTTTAGCCCTTGCGCGCGGGTGCGCTCTCGCCGCAGGCTGGCGACCCTACGGGAGGCGGGCCGAACCCGCCCCTGCCGCATCTTGGGGTTGGAGGCTGCCTTTATGGACGAGACGCTGGAGAAACGCACGATCGCCAAGGTGACCTGGCGGATCATTCCGTTCCTGATCGTTTGCTACTTCGTATCCTTCCTCGACCGCGTGAATCTCGGCTTCGCCGGTGCTGCCGTCAGCAAGCATTTCGCCTTCTCGGCGACCGTGTTCGGCTTCGGCGCCGGCATCTTCTTCATCGGCTATTTCCTGTTCGAGGTGCCGAGCAACATCCTGCTCGATAAATTCGGCGCCCGGCGCTGGATCGCGCGCATCATGCTGACCTGGGGCCTGATCTCGGGTGCCACCGCCTTCATCCAAGGCGAAACGAGCTTCTACGTCATCCGCTTCCTTCTGGGCGTGGCCGAGGCCGGTTTCTTCCCCGGCATCATCCTCTATCTCACTTACTGGTTCCCGGCGGCCTACCGGGCGCGCATCGTCGGCTGGTTCATGGTTGCGATCCCGGTGTCGAGCGTCATCGGCGCGCCCGTGTCGCAATGGGTGCTGAGCATGGACGGCGCCGCCGGCCTTGCCGGCTGGCAATGGCTGTTCCTGATCGAGGCGGCACCATCGGTCCTCCTCGCCTTCGTCGTGCTGGGTTTCCTCACCGACAAGCCCCGGCATGCGGCCTGGCTCGCGGCGGACGAGCGCGCGTGGCTCGACGCTACGCTCGAGGCGGAGCGCCGGCGTCGCGAGGCGGTGAAAAAGTTCGGCCTGCGCGAGGCGCTGACCAATCCGCGCGTGCTGCTGCTGTCGCTCGTCTATTTCGGCGACGTGGCCGCCCTCTACGGCATGGGCTTCTGGCTGCCGCAGATCCTGGGCCCCATGCACCTCTCGCCGCTCGCCAATGTGGGGGCGCTCGCCATTCCCTATGCGGTGGGTGCCGTCGGCATGGTGCTGTGGGTCCGGCGCTCCGACCGGAGCGGCGAGCGCAAGCTCCACACGGCGATTCCGGCCTTCGTCGCGGCTCTCGGCCTCGCCCTGGTGCCGTTCCTGAGCGATCCGGCCGCGGCCGTGGCGGCGCTCTGCGTCGCCGCCCTCGGCATCTTCGCCATGCTGCCGGTGTTCTGGACGCTGCCGACCGCGTTCCTCACCGGCACGGCGGCGGCCGGCGGTATCGCGCTCGTCAATTCGATCGGCAATCTCTCCGGCTATGTCGGCCCGCTGATCGTCGGCTGGCTCAAGGATCAGACCGGCGGCTATGCCGGCGGCATCTGGTTCCTCGCCGCCTGCGCCTTCTCCGCCGGCGTCATCGTGCTGCTGCTCGGTCACCGGCCGGAGTTCGAGAAGCTGCAGGCGCGCGGGGAGGCGGCGGCCGATTAGGCGCCGACGCCCGACGCATTACGATCTGGAGGGGGTGGGCGAAATCCCATCCCCTCTTTCTTTTTCGAGCGCGACCAGCCACTTGATTGCCTGAGTCCGAATGGATACGGGTTGCAAGAGGAGCGTACGCATGGACATGGCGAAGCTGGGCGACCGGATCGGGCAGGAACTGGGCGTCTCGCCGTGGCTGGCGGTCGAGCAGGACCGGATCGACCGGTTCGCGGAGGCGACGGACGACCATCAATGGATCCATGTCGATCGGGCGCGTGCCGCCGCCGGCCCGTTCGGCACCACGGTCGCGCACGGCTTCCTGACGCTCTCGCTGCTGGCGCCGACGGCGTACCAGGTGCTGGCCGACGCGTTCGCGGGTGCTACCGCCTTCAACTACGGGCTCGACAAGGTCCGCTTCGTGACGCCGGTTCGTGCCGGCGCCCGTGTGCGCAACCGCATCACGCTCCTCGCGATCGAGGAGAAGAGCCCCGGCCGCTGGCTCGTCACGACCGAAAACCAGGTCGAGATCGAGGGTGAGGCGAAGCCCGCGCTCATCGCCGTCAGCCTGGTCATGATCCTGCCGGGATGAGTGTTCACCTGGCATGAATTCTCGTTGGGCATGATCGATCTCGACCCCCGGCTCCGGGACAAGCGGCGGCGCCTCAGCCGCATGCGCTCGATTGCGACCGGGCTCCTCATCCTCATGCTGGGCCTGCTCGCCTTGGCCCTCGCCTTCCGGGCGCGCTGGCCGGCGCTCGACTGGCTCGCAGCCTTTGCCGAGGCGGCGACGGTCGGCGCCGTCGCCGACTGGTTTGCGGTCGTAGCCCTGTTCCGCCGGCCGCTCGGGCTGCCGATCCCCCATACGGCCCTCATCCCGCGCAACAAGGACCGGATCGGTGCCGAGCTCGGCCGCTTCATCGAGCAGCATTTCCTGACCCCGGAGAATGTCGCGGGCAAGCTCGCCGAGCTCGATCCGGTCGGGCGCGGCGCCCGCTGGCTGTCGCTGCCGGTTAATCGCCGTGGTGTGGCGGCGCGGCTCGGGGAGGCCTTGCCGAGCCTGCTCGCGGCGCTGGACGATGCCGAGATCGAGCGGCTGATCGGTGGCGCCGTCACCCGCCGCCTGGGCGAGATCGACTTGGGCCGGATCGCCGGCGCAGTACTCGATTTCCTGACCGAGGACCGTCGCCATCAGGTGCTGCTCGACCAGGCGCTGGCCTTGGTCGCCGGCTGGCTCGACCGCAACCGCGTGCTCATCCTGGCCAGGTTCAGCGAGCAATCCTCATTCACGCCGCGCTTCGTCGACGGCTATATCGTGAAGCGCTTCGTCGACGGCGCGATCGACCTGATCGGCGAGGTTGCAGGCACCCCCGACCATGAGCTGCGGCACCGGTTCGACCGGGCGGTGCGCGATTTCGTCGGCCGCCTCGCGACCGACCCGGCGTTCCGCGCCCGTGCCGAGGCATTGAAGCACGACGCGCTCCGCCTTCTGGCGCCGGAACAGTTCGTGGCGACGCTGTGGCGCGAGCTGAAGCGGCACCTGGCCGAGCCCGTGAACGGCGCGCCCTCGCCACTGGTGAACCAGGCCGATCGGGCGCTCGGCCATCTGGCGCGCTCGCTGCGCGACGATGTGGAACTGAAGGCACGCGTCGACCGGGCGGTGGCGCGGCTCGCGGCGGGACTGACCGGCCGCTTCCGCCATCAGGTGGCCGCGCTCATATCCGACGTGGTCCGTCGCTGGGACTTCCGCGAGGTCGGCGAACGGCTCGAGCTCGAGGTCGGCCGCGACCTGCAGTTCATCCGCCTGAACGGTACCCTCGTCGGCGGCCTGGTCGGGCTCGTCCTGCATGCGGTGTTGTACTGGACCGGCGTCGGCGGGTGAGGATTAAGTCCGCCCGTCATCCCCGGGGCTTGACGGTGGAAGGGTGCGGGGGGCTCTGGCCCGGGCCGTCGTGCAATTGGAAATAGGCGCGGCCCGAACCTATATTTGTCGGAGTGCTGCTTCGGGGGCTGATCCATGATGATGAGCCGGTGGTCTTTGGCATTCGTTCTGCTCGCGTGCGCCGCTCCGGCGCTGGCCCCGGCGCTGGCCGACGAGCTGCCCGGCAATTCGACCGTGCTGCAGCCGGGGACCACGCTTTCGGCGCCGTCCCCCACCGCGCCATCCACCACCACGCCCGGCAAGGGCGCGCCGCTCGTGGGCCTGCAGCAGGGCGGGGCCTTGTCGCTGGCGCCGCCCGGTTCCGCCGCGGCTGCGCGCAACGAAGGCTTGGCCGGGGCGCAGGGCGGCGTCGATCTGAGTTACGTGCCCGCGGCCGAGCGCGACAGCTACTTCAATTCCAAGGATTTCGCCGAGCATAACAACGCGATCTCCCGGCCTGCGCGACATCCCTCGGCCTTGAGCCAGCTGGGCGGCGTTGCCGAGGGCATGGCGATCAACGGTGCGCTCGGCGCCGGCTCCAGCCTGATCCTCGGCGGTCACTGACCCACCCGCATCCCCGCCCCGCTTGCTCCGATCCGGCCGCATCGCCATGATGCCGGCCGGATCGGGTATGGGAGTGCGGTACTGTGGAAGGCAAGGCGGCGAAGCATGAGGCGCGGGTGCCGACCCACGCGGAAGCGCCGCGGACGTTTCAGCGCATGCTGTCGGGACGCCGGCTGCATCTACTCGACCCGAGCTCGATCGATCTCGAGATCACCGACCTCCTGATCGGCATCAGCCGGGTCAATCGCTGGTGCGGCCAGACCGTGGGCGAGGTGGGATTCAACGTGGCACATCATTGCTGCGTGGTCGAGCGCGTGCTGGTCGAGATGGTCTGGCCGGCGGCCCCGCTCGGTGCCAGGCGCTGGGCACTTGCCCACGACCTGCCCGAGGCCGTCTATGGCGACGTGGTGACGCCGGTCAAAGCGGTGCTGGGCCAGCCCTATCGCGAGCTCGAACATCGCCTCGAGGTGGCGCTGTGCCTGGCGCTGGGCTTCGGCACGACCGTGCCCGAGGACTGGCGCCGCCAGGTGAAACGCGCCGATACGATCGCGGCGGTGAGCGAAGCGGTCCGGCTCGCCGGCTGGTCGGAGGCCGAGGCGCGCAAGCTCGTCGGCGGCGGCTATCGCGGGCGGCTGTGGGACGGCCCGCTCGAGCCCTGGGACGAGCGGACGGCGCGCAGCAATTGGCTCGAGCAGTTTCGTGCGGCCGGGGGTCGCGCCTGAAGCGCGTCGTTCTTGAAAAATGGTTTTCATGACAAACACTTGATGCGACAATCTGGCCCGGCGACGGTCGGTTGCGCCGGGGGCCGATCCCACTAGGATCGCGCGTCGAGGACGTCCCGCCGCCACGCCGAGGGCGCTTCCGAGAGGAGACATTGCATGAGTCTCGATCCCGTCGTCCTGTCGCGTATCCAGTTCGTCTGGGTGGTTGCCTGGCACATTCTGCTGCCCGCCTTCACGGTCGGCATCGCCTCCTACATCACCATGCTGGAAGGGCTGCATGTCTGGACCGGCAAGCCGATCTATCTGCGCGTCTCGAAATTCTGGATCCGCATCTTCGCGGTCTCGTTCGGCATGGGCGTGGTCTCGGGCATCGTCATGCCGTTCCAGTTCGGCACGAACTGGAGCCGCTTCGCCGACGCCACCTCGAACGTGGTCGGGCCGCTGTTCGCCTATGAAGGCCTGACCGCCTTCTTCCTCGAGGCGGCGTTCCTGGGCGTGCTGCTGTTCGGCCGCAAGCTTGTGCCGCCCTGGGCGCATTTCATCGCTGCCTTCATGGTCGGGTTCGGGACCCTGCTGTCGTCCTTCTGGATCCTCGCGGTGAACAGCTGGATGCAGACCCCGGGCGGCTACACGATGGTCGACGGCCGCTTCCTGCCGGCCGACTGGACCGCCATCGTCTTCTCCGCCTCCTTCCCCTATCGCCTTGCCCATACGGTGAGCGGCTTCTACGTCACGACCGCCTTCGTCGTGCTGGCGATCGGCGCCTATACGATCCGTTCGGCCAAGTTCGTCGAGGAGGGTCGGCTCATGCTGCGCATGGCGCTGGGCTTCCTCACCATCTTCGTGCCGCTGCAGATCGTGCTGGGCGACCTGCATGGCCTCAATACGCTCGAACACCAGCCGGCCAAGCTCGCCGCCATGGAGGGCCTGTGGGACGGCGGCAACGGCGTGCCGGCCTCGCTCTTCGGCATCCCCGACCAGAAGGCGGAGAAGAACGATCTCGAGATCGCCGTGCCCAAGCTCGGCAGCCTCTATCTCACCCACAGCTGGGACGGCGCCGTCAAAGGCTTGAAAGACTTTCCGCCCGACCAGCGGCCGCCGGTCATCGTCGTCTATTTCGCCTTCCGCATCATGGTCGGTATCGGCCTGCTGATGCTGGCGATCGTCGGCGTCGGCTGGCTCCTGCGCTGGCGCGGCCGGCTCTATGACACGGCCTGGTACCTGAAGGGCCTGCAATTGGCCCTGCCGCTGGGCTTCATCGCCGTGCTGGCCGGCTGGACCACGACCGAGGTTGGCCGGCAACCCTGGACGGTTTATGGCCTGATGCGCACGGCGGACTCGGTTTCGCCGTCCTTGACCGGCTTCGACGTGCTGCTGTCGCTCCTGCTCTACATGGCGATCTATCTGCTGGTCTATCCGACCGGCCTCGGCTTCATGCTGCGCATCGTGCGCCACGGGCCGCTCGATGATGATCCAGAGGTGGAGGTCGAGGTGGAAAGCGGCCGCCCGGCGCTGCCGGTCCACGCCCTGCCGTCCCAGCCCCCACACGGATGGCAGCCATGAACGGGCCGGTTCTCGATCTGGTCGGGATCTGGACAGTGATCCTGGGCCTGGGCGTGTTCTTCTACGTGCTGCTGGACGGTTTCGACCTGGGCGTCGGCATGCTCTACGGGCTGCAGCGCCACTCGGACTACCGCGGCATCATCATGAACTCGATCGCGCCGATCTGGGACGGCAACGAGACCTGGCTGATCCTGGGCGGGCTGGCATTGCTCGCAGCCTTCCCGCTTGCCTTCGCCATCATCATCCCGGCGCTCTATTTCCCGGTGCTGCTGATGCTGCTGGCGCTCATCTTCCGCGGCGTCGCCTTCGAGTTCCGCTTCCGCGACAAGGCGCACCGCGGCTTCTGGGACCATGCCTTCTGCTACGGCTCGGCCGTCGCGACCTTTGCCCAGGGCACGGTGCTGGGAGCCTTCATCCAGGGCTTCGAGATCGACGGGCGGCACTTCGTCGGCGGCTCGTTCGACTGGGTGACGCCGTTCTCGATCCTGACCGGCGTCGCGCTCATGGCGGGCTATTGCCTCTTGGGCGCTGGCTGGCTCGTGCTTAAGACCGAGGGCGAGCTGCAGGACTGGGCGCGCCGCCAGGGCCGGCGGGCCTTGATCCTGGTGATGCTGGCGATCGCGGCGGTCAGCCTCTGGACCCCTTACGCCGAGGCCGATATCGCCGAGCGCTGGTTCTCCTGGCCGAACATCGTCTTCCTGGCGCCGGTGCCGCTCGCGAGCCTGGTCCTGGCGGCGGCGGCCTGGACGAGCTTCGGCAGCGGGCGGCGCGAAGCGATGCCGTTCGTCTATTCGATCGGCCTGTTCCTCACGGCCTATATCGGGCTCGCCGTCAGCCTGTGGCCGAACATCGTGCCGCATCGCTATTCGCTGTGGGAGGCGGCATCCTCGGAGAGCACCCAGGCGTTCCTGCTGGTCGGTACCTTGTTCCTGCTGCCGGTGATCCTGCTCTACACCGGCTGGTCCTATTGGGTGTTCCGCGGCAAGGTCAAGGCGCACACGGGCTACCACTGAGAGGATCGCCATGCCCAATGTACAGGGGCGCAGTATGTGGGGCGCTGTCCTGGTCGCGGCGGCGATGGTGGCGGCGTGGCCGGCGGCGGCCAACGATGTCCATCTCCTGACCACCGGCGCCTATCGCCAGGTGGCGCAGGCGCTCATCCCGCAATATGAGGCGGCGAGCGGCAACAAGGTCGTGGTCGAGAGCGATACGGCCGGCGGCATCATCCGCAAGATCGAGGGTGGCCAGCCGTTCGACCTGGTCGTGCTGACGACCCAGGCGGTCGGCGACCTGGTGACCGAGGGCAAGCTCTTGTCCGACAGTGCTACGGACCTCGCCAAGGTCGGCATCGGCGTCGCGGTCAGGACCGGCGCGCCGCATCCGGACGTCGGCAGCGTCGACGCGTTCAAGCACATGCTGATCAAGGCGAAGTCGATCGCCTATATCGATCCCAAGGCCGGCGGCTCGAGCGGCATCTATGTGAGCGGCCTCATCGAACGGATGGGCCTGACCCGAAAGCTCCGGCGCCGGACCGTGCTGGTCAACGGCGGGCTCGTCGCCGACCAGGTCGTGAACGGCAAGGCCGAGGTCGCCCTGCAGCAGATCAGCGAGTTGGCGAACTACCCCGGCGTCGACTTGGTCGGCCCGCTGCCGCGCGAGATCCAGAACTACACGGTCTATGGCGCCGGCGTGAGCCAAAGCGCGGCGGAGCCGGGTGCCGCCCGGGCACTCCTCGCCGTGTTCGCCGGCCCGAACGCCGCGCCGGTGCTTGAGGCGCGCGGCATGCAGCCGCCAGGGGCGTGAGCCGATTAATCAGCCACCGTCTCCTCGACTAGTCGGATGAAGGCGCGGACGGCGCCGGCTGTCTCGTCACGGCGGTGGGCGAGCAGCACGGTGCTGGCGGCGAGCGGCGTGTCGAGCGGACGATAGACGACGCCCTCGACTTGGACGCGCCTCAGCGAGTCGGGCAGGATGGTGATGCCGAGGCCGGCCGCGACCAGGCCGATGAGCGTCGGCGCCTCGCGCGCCTCCTGGGCCACGGTCGGGCTGAAGCCGTGGTCGGCGCAGATCGCGACGACCTGGTCCCAAAGCCCGGTGCCGGCGTCGCGCTCGAACATGATGAAGGGCTCGTTGGCGATGGCGGCGACCGGCACGACCGGCAGTGCTGCCAGCGGATGCTCGGTGCGGCACACCAGCATCAGCCGGTCGGCGACGACGGTGAGTGCCGCGACTTCGGGCGGGATCGGCGCGAAGGGCGAGCGGACGAAGGCGAGGTCGAGCTGGCGGGCGGCGAGGGCGGCCAGCTGCTCGCGCGTCGTCATGCCGACCAGCTTCAGATGCACCTCGGGAAAGCGCCGGCGGAAGGCATAGATCACCTGCGGCATGACCGGGGTAAAGGGCGAGGAAGCGGTGAAGCCCAGGCGGATCTCGCCGATCTCGCCGTCGCGCGCCCGGCGGACGACCGCGACCGCGCGCTCGGCCTGCGCCAGCGTCGCGCGCGCCTCGACGAGGAACAGCGCGCCGATCGGGGTCAGCGCCACCTTGCGCGAGCCGCGCTCGAAGAGCCGCGCGCCCAGCTCCTTCTCCAGCGCCTGGATCTGCTGGCTCAAGGGTGGTTGCTGGATGCCCAACCGCTCGGCGGCGCGGCCGAAATGCAGCTCGTCCGCGACGGCTACGAAATAGCGCAGGTGCCGCAGGTCCATCGACTGATATCTGATCCCTATCGAAAAACATGAATCGATATATTAGACACCGAAGGACGGCCTGCCTACCTTTGGTGTACGCCCGGTTGTGCGGGCGGTTCGCAGAAAGCTCGTCCCATGTCCACCCTCCCGCTCGCCGACGGGGTATCCACGCGCATCCTCGGCGGCACGGCGCAGTTCCGCCGGACCAACCTTGCCCTGTTCCTGGCGGGTTTCTCGATCTTCGCGCTGCTCTATGGCGTGCAGCCGCTGATGCCGGTGTTCGCTCAGGAATTCCACGTCAGCCCGGCGACGAGCAGCCTCACCATCTCGCTTACGACCGGCGCGCTCGCGGTCATGATGCTGTTCGCCGGCGCGCTGTCCGACGCGATTGGGCGCAAGCGCATCATGTGCCTGTCGATGACGCTCTCGGCGCTGCTGACGCTTGGCGCCGCCTTCGTCGGCGACTTCACGCAGCTTATGGTGCTTCGCCTCTTGATGGGCGTCGCCTTGAGCGGCGTGCCGTCGATCGCCATGGCCTATCTGGGCGAGGAGATCGACCCGCGCTCGGTCGGGCTCGCCATGGGCCTGTTCATCGGCGGCAGCGGCTTCGGCGGCATGGTCGGCCGGGTCGTGACCGGCGCCTTGACGGACTATGCCTCCTGGCGCGTGGCTTTGCTGGTGCTGGGTGGCGCCGGCCTTGTCGCCGCGGTCGCGTTCTGGCGCAGCCTGCCGGAATCGCGCCATTTCATACCGCGTTCGTTTCATCCCTGGCGCCTCGTCACGGGCCTGGGTGAGCCCTTCGCGATCAAGGGCCTGCCCTGGCTGTTCGCCGCGGCGTTCCTGCTGATGGGCAGCTTCGTGACGCTCTACAATTACGTGGGCTTCCGCCTGATGGCGCCGCCGTTCAACTTGAGCCAGACCGTGACCGGCAGCCTGTTCACCGTTTATCTGGTCGGCATCTGGGCCTCGGCCTGGATCGGCGGCCTGGCCGACCGGTACGGCCGCCGGCGCATGCTGTGGATCGCCGTGCTGATCCTGCTGGCTGGTGTCGAGCTCACCCGGTCCCATTCGCTGGCGGTGATCGTGCTCGGCATCGCCACCGTCACCTTCGGCTTCTTCGGCGGCCATTCGATCGCGTCCAGCTGGATCAGCCGGCGCGCCATGACGTCCAAGGCCCAGGCGTCGTCGCTTTACCTGTTCTTCTACTACACCGGGTCGGCGCTGGTCGGGTCCTACGGCGGCGTCGTCTGGTCCCAAGGCGGCTGGACCGGCGTCGCCAACCTGCTCACGCTGCTGCAGGTCGCGGCCCTGCTGGTGGCGCTGCGCCTGAGCTTCCTCAAACCCCTGTCGGTCGCCCCCTGACATTCGTATGATTCCGTACGGAAAAATGAGGGAGGCGGGCGATGCGCATACTGGTGACCGGTTTCGATCCCTTCGGCGGCGAGCCGGTCAATCCGGCGCTGGAGGCGCTGAAGCGGCTGTCGGCCACCCTCGGCCCGCACGCGATCGAGCGCCGGCCGCTGCCGACCGTGTTCCATCGATCGCTCGACGTGCTGGGCGATGCGGTACGCACGCTCCGGCCGGATCTGCTGATCGCCGTCGGGCAGGCCGGCGGCCGAACCGAGATCTCGATCGAGCGCGTCGCGATCAACCTCGATGATGCACGCATCCCCGACAATGGCGGCCAGTCGCCGATCGACCAGCCGATCGTGCCGGGCGGACCGGCGGCCTATTTCACCAACCTGCCCCTGAAGGCCATGGTCCGGGCGCTCGGCGATGCCGGCATCCCGGCCAAGGTCTCGAACACCGCCGGCACCTTCGTGTGCAACCATGTGTTCTACGGCGCCATGCATCTGGTCGCGACCGAGTTTCCGCGGATGCGCGCCGGCTTCATCCATATCCCGTTCCTGCCGGAACAGGTGGCGCGTCACCCGGGGCAACCGTCGATGGCGGTCGAGACGGTCGTCGCCGGCCTGACCCTCGCCATCGAGACGGCGGCCGGCCGCACGGACGACATCGCCGTCGCCGACGACGCGACCCACTGACCTGAGGGGGTTACGATCATGACCATCCGCTTCGAGACGGACGGCCCGGTCGCGATCGTGACGATCGACCGGCCGGCGCGGCGCAACGCGGTCGACCGGGCGACGGCGGCGCTGCTGACGGAGGCGTTCCGACGCTTCGATGCCGATCCGGACCTGTCGGTCGCGATCCTGACCGGCGCCGGCGAGACGTTCTGTGCCGGGGCGGACCTGAAGGCGATCGCCGAGGGGGATCTGAACGATGTTAAGCCGGAGGGCGACGGCCCGATGGGCCCGACCCGGCTCCGGCTCGGCAAGCCGGTCATCGCCGCGATCGAAGGCCATGCGGTCGCGGGCGGGCTGGAACTGGCGCTGTGGTGCGATCTGCGCGTCGTCGCGCGCGATGCTGTACTGGGCGTGTTCTGCCGGCGCTTCGGCGCGCCGCTCATCGACCTCGGCACGGTGCGCCTGCCGCGTCTCATCGGCCAGAGCCGCGCCATGGACCTGATCCTGACCGGGCGGGCGGTGGCGGCCGACGAGGCCCATGCCATCGGGCTCGCCAACCGGCTGGCTGACCCGGGCCAGGCGCTCGCGGCGGCGCTGGCGTTGGCGCGGGAGCTCGCGGCCCTGCCGCAGACCTGCCTGCGCCATGACCGATTGTCGGTGCTGGAGCAATGGGATCTCGATCTCGACGCCGCCACGCGCAACGAGATCGCCCATGGGCGTCAGAGCCTCGATGCCGGCGAAACCCAGGCCGGTGCCGCGCGTTTCCGCGACGGCGCCGGGCGGCATGGCACCAAGGAGTAGATGGCGTTAGGACGCGACGGACAGGGCGTCGGTCTCAGCCGGCTGCGCGGGCTGCAGGCGCCCGGCGCGATGGATGCCGCATTCGGTCCTGACCTGGCCGGCCCAGCGGCCGGCGCGCGGGTCCGCCGCGTCCCCCGCCGGGATCGTGCAAGGCCGGCAACCGACCGAGCGATAGCCGCGCGCAATCAGCGGGTGGCGCGGCAGATCGAGCGCTTCGAAGGCCTCCTCGACCCGTTCGGGCGACCAGTCGGCAATCGGGTCGACCTTGATCAACCCGTCGACCGCCTCGGCGCGCGAGATGAACTGGCGCAGCGCGCCGTGATAATGCTTGCGGCCGGAGATCAACACGTCGAACTCGCGGATCGCATGCTGCAGCGGCTCGACCTTGCGCAGGCTGCAGCAGGCGTCCGTGTCGAACTGCCAGAGCTCCGCGTCCGGGTCGCGGTCGGCGAGCGTCGCGTCGGCGGCCTTGACCGTCCGGAGGCCCGTCAGGCCCAACCGACGCTGCACCAGGTCGCGATAGGCGAGCGTCTCGGGGAAATGATGGCCGGTGTCGAGGAAGATGATCGGGATGTCCTGCCGGACGCGGGCCGCGAGCGCCAGCAGCAGTGCTGATTCCGTGCCGAAGGACGACACGATCGCGACCCGTCCGGGAAATTCGTCTTCGATGATGGCGCGGAGGAATTCTTCGCCGTCGACGCCCTGATACTGACGATTGAGCGTTACCGCGCGCTGGCGTGCCGCAAGGTCCAGATCCATGATGCCCGTCCGATCGAACTAATACCGCAACCGTCGGGGCGTCTCTGAAGGGCGTCCCGCTTTAGCCGCATTTGTTAAGCGCCCGCAAGCTGATGCTCAAATCGGCGCTGTGGTTCGGATATAATTCCACACAGAATGCATGTCAATAATCGATATTCACATTTTGGCAACGTCAAAAAAGTGGCATGCCCGCTGTTGCATCTGTGCATCGTCGGACGTGGCGGAATTCGGACACCGAAGCGAGATTCCCCAGCGGCGCCGTGGCGCCCTGCGCTAAACTGGCCCGCTCGATCGTGGCCTCAGGGACACCGGCGGATTTCACAATGATGGATTGGAGTTTTGCCCCCGAAGCCCCGGCCGAAGCCGAGGCGCTGAGCGTGACCGTGTCGAGCCCGCTCGGACCGCTGACCGTAACCGAGGTCGCGGGGGCGATTGTCCGGCTGCGCTGGCGCGGCCGGGGTGGGAGTATGCCGCCCGCGACGACACCGCCGACGCCGCTCCTCGCCGAGGCGGCGCGCCAGCTCGCGGCCTATTTCGACAAGCGGCTTAAGGATTTCGATCTGCCGCTGCGGCCGGACGGCTCGCCGTTCCAGCAGGCGGTCTGGGGCGCCATGTGCCGTATTCCGGCGGGTGCCACGCGCACCTATGGCTCGGTCGCGGCCGAACTCGACGTACCGGCCCGGGCGGTCGGCGGCGCCTGCGGCACCAACCCCATCCCGATCATCATTCCGTGCCACCGCATCCTGGCGGCCGGCGGCTCGCTCGGCGGCTACAGCGGCCAGGGCGGCGCCGAGACCAAGCTGTTCCTGCTGGCGCTCGAAGGGGCGGAGGCGCCGGACGCCGACCCGCGGCAGATGAAGCTGCTGTAGCGGGCCGGCTTTCGCGGCACCTTAGCGGCGGCGGCGCTGCTCGCGGTGCTGCGCCTCGCGCGGGGCGTCCTGTTCCTCAGGTGCCGAGCGGGCGCCGAGGCCCGCGACCAGGTCGCCGAACGAGCCCAGGCCGCGCGAGGCACCCGCCGGCCGCGACTCCGCGCGGACCGGGGCGTGGTGCTGGCCTTGACGCTGGCCCTGATGTTGGCCGTGGGCGGGCTTGCCGTGTGCCGGTTTGTGCGGGTTTGCCCGATGCGGGTCGGGCTTGCCTGGGGCGGGGCGGCCGTGGGGATGGGCCGCGCGCGGCGCCGGCACTTTTTCCTGACCCTGACCCGTCGCCTGGCGCTGGCCCTGGTCCCGGCCTTGCTCCCGGCGTTCGCCGTTGCGCTGGGGGCGCGGTCCGCGGCTCTGCTGCGGGCGTGGCGGCCGCTGGTCGAAATTGGCCTGGATCACGACCGGCGCCGTCGCCGGCGGGCGCGGCAGGACCTCGACCGGCTGCCGGGTCAGCCGCTCGATGTCGCGCAGATAGGCCCGCTCCTCGCCGTCGCAGAACGAGATGGCGCTGCCCTCGGCCCCCGCACGCGCGGTGCGGCCGATGCGGTGGACGTAGCTCTCGGGAATGTTCGGCAGCTCGAAATTGACGACATGGGTGATGCCGTCGATATCGATACCGCGCGCCGCGATGTCGGTTGCGACGAGCGCGCGTAGCTTCCCGGCGCGGAAACCCTCGAGTGCCGCCTGGCGGGCAGACTGCGACTTGTTGCCGTGGATGGCGGCGGCGGTGATGCCGGCCTTGCCCAGGAACTCGGTCACCTTGTTGGCGCCGTGCTTGGTGCGGGTGAAGATGATGACGCGGCTCAGGGCCGGGTCGGCCAGGACGTCGGCCAGGAGCTGCCGCTTTTCCTTCGTCTCGCAGAAGATCACGCCCTGGGCGATCTTCTCGGCCGTGGTCGCGACCGGCGTCACCTCGACGCGCACCGGATCCTTGAGGAGCCGCTGGGCAAGCTGCGCCACCTCGCCCGGCATGGTCGCGGAGAAGAAGAAGGTCTGGCGCTCCGCCGGCAGCTTGGCGATGACGCGCTTCACGTCATGGATGAAGCCCATGTCGAGCATGCGGTCGGCCTCGTCGAGCACGAAGGCCTCGAGATTGTCGAACCGGACGAAGCCCTGGTTCATGAGATCGAGCAGGCGGCCCGGCGTTGCGACCAGGATATCGACGCCCGGCTTCATTGCGTCGGTCTGCGGCTTCTGGCCGACGCCGCCGAAGATGACCGTGTGGGTGAGCTTCAGGTTGGCGCCATAGGCTTTGACGCTCTCGCCGATCTGGATCGCGAGCTCGCGCGTCGGCGTCAGCACCAGCGTGCGGGCCGTGCCCGGCGCCCGGCGGCGATCGGACGTGCTGAGCCGCTCGAGGATCGGCAAGGTGAAGGCCGCGGTCTTGCCGGTGCCGGTCTGGGCGATGCCCAGGAGGTCGCGGCCCTCGAGTGCGTGCGGAATGGCCTGGCGCTGGATCGGCGTCGGGCTTTCATAGCCCTGGGCGGCGAGCGCTTGCTGGATTTCCGCGCGGAGCGCCAGCTCGGAAAATTTCGTGATTTCGGTCATGGCTTCTTCTGGCGCGAGCGGCCGCCGTCACACGGCGGACAAGGCTTCGCGCTTGTCGTCCCTCGCCGCGCGCGAAGCCGGTGGGACGGGATCATAGAGGAACGTCTCGAGATGCTGCGGCGCGATCGTCTGAGGATGCTGCCGTTCGGCGCGATCTGCGAAACGGGAAGAAACGCCCCAACGGAGCTAAGGCCTTGAACCAGCCTTCTTGAGAGCGTTGGGAGCCCTCGAGAGAGTGAATGGCGCGCCCGAAGAGATTCGAACTCCTAACCCCCAGATTCGTAGTCTGGTGCTCTATCCAGTTGAGCTACGGGCGCGCAATCGGCGGCGGAACCGCCGTTCGAGGTCGCGGACACTAGTCGATGTCTTTCGAGCCCGCAAGGCTGAAAGGATGGCCGATGCCGCGCTCGGGCGAAAGCGGGCCATGCGTCTGATGCAGAGCCCGAGCCGCCGCCGATGCGCCCGAAATCGGGACAGCCCTGCTGCCAGCCTCCTCTGCGTGCGCTTGATTTGACCCGCGCGCGATCTCGCGCTAATGCCGTGAAATACCCGATTTCCTTGGAACGGCTGCATCATGACGACGAAGAGCGCGCAACGGACCTTCCCGGTGTCGTGGGAAGAATTGCACCGCAATGCCAAGGCGCTGGCCTGGCGCCTCATCGAGAGCGGGCCGTTTACCGGCATCGTCGCGATCACGCGCGGCGGGCTGGTGCCCGCGGCGATCGTGGCGCGCGAGCTCGAAATCCGGCTGGTCGACACGTTCTGCGTCGCCACTTACGACGACCGGACGCTCGGCCAGCCGCAGATCCTCAAAGGCATCGAGGGCGACGGCACGGGCTTGCTTATCATCGATGATCTGGTCGACACGGGCGTCACCGCGCGGCTCGTGCGCGGCCAGCTGCCCAAGGCGCATTTCGCGACGATTTATGCCAAGCCCGCCGGCCGGCCGCTCGTCGATACGTTCATCACCGAGGTGAGCCAGGACACCTGGATCCTGTTCCCCTGGGATACCGAGCCGCAGTCGGCCGTGCCGGTCGCGAAGCAGGTTTTGCGCTGACGTAACGAGTGAAACATTCACCGTCATTCCCGCGTAGGCGGGAATCCAGAAAGAGCCGCGTCTGCGGCGACATCACTCTTTATCCGCGCTGTCGCGCGTAAAGGACTGGATCCCCACCTCCGCGGGGATGACGGCTAAAGAATGGAAATGGCGCGGCTTTGCTGGCAGACCTGCGCGCGGCCGGGCTTCCCTTGTCGCGTGGTCCATGTCATGACCGCCGATCTTTTCGATTGAACGGCCTCGAGGAGCCTTTCGCCCGTGCGTGACGATCCCACGACCCGGCCCCAAGTGACGCTCGCCGCGGGCAAGCACCGGCGCGCCGAACACGGCCATCCCTGGATCTATTCGAACGAGGTCGTGCTCGACGCCGCGGCCAAGGCGCTGCCGGCCGGCAGCCTCGTCACCGTGCGCACGGCCGAGGGCCGCTCGCTCGGGGTTGCGACCTTCAACGCCCATCCGCTCATCACCTGCCGCGTCATCGCGCGCGATTGGAGCCTCAAGATCGATCGCGCCTTCCTGGCAAAGCGGATCGAACGGGCGCTTGGGCTGCGCGACCGGCTGTTCGCCGAGCCCTATTACCGCCTGATCCATGCCGAGGCCGACGGACTGCCGGGCCTGATCGTCGACCGCTACGGCACGGCCCTCGTCTGCCAGCTCAACACCGCCTGGGCATCGGCCATGGAGGCGGAAATTCTTGCCGCTCTCGACGCGGTGCTGGCGCCCGAGCTCATCGTGCTGCGCAACGACAGCCCGGCGCGGGCACTTGAGGGCCTGGCCGGCGAGACGCGGGTTGCGAAGGGCAGCCTTTCGGGTCCGCTGCCCGTGCGCGAGAACGGCGCCAATTTCCTGGCTGATCTCTCGGAAGGGCAGAAGACCGGCTGGTTCTTCGACCAGCGGCCGAACCGGGCGTTCGTTGCCGCCCTCGCCAAGGGCGAGCGCGTCATCGATTGCTACAGCTTCTCCGGCGGCTTCGGCATCCAGGCCGCGGTCGCAGGCGCGAGCGAGGTGACGCTCGTCGACCGGTCGGAACCGGCGCTGGCGCTGGCTGAGCAGGCCGCCGCGCTGAACGGCGTCGCCGACCGGGTGAAGGTCGCGCGCGGCGAGGTGTTCGAGACGCTCGAAAAGCTGGCTGAGGCCAAAGAGCGGTTCGGCGTCGTCATTCTCGACCCGCCGGCCTTCGTTAAATCCAAGAAGGACCTGGGCCCGGGCAGCCGCGGCTATCGCAAGATGGTGCGGCTCGGCGCCGCCCTCGTCCAGAAACAGGGCATCCTGCTCGCCGCCTCCTGCTCGCACAACATGCCGCTCGAGCTTTTTGCCGAGGCGGTGCGCCAGGGGCTCGACGACGCCGGCCGGACGGGCCGCATCCTCTATACCGGCGGCGCCGGGCCCGACCATCCGGTCCATCCGGCGTTGCCTGAATCGGCCTATCTCAAGGCCCAGGTGCTGGCCATCGACTGAGCTGGAATTCGCCGGCGCTCAGCCGGCGAACTCGCTTACGGCGGCGCCCTCGACGGAGCCCTGGGGCAGGGTCAGTCGGAACATGGTGCCGGTGCCGGCACTTTCGACGAGCATCAGGTCGCCGCCATGGGCGCGGGCGATCTCGCGGCCGATCGCGAGGCCGAGGCCCGTGCCGCCGGGCCGGGCCGAGCCCGCGAACGGCTTGAACAGGTTCTCCCGCGCCTTGGGTGCCAGGCCAGGCCCGTCGTCCGCGATGTCGATCGCGATGCCGCGGACGGCGCCGGGCGCTACCTGGAACCGAACATGCTCGGCGCCGGATTCGGCAGCGTTGCGCACGAGGTTCAGCAGCAGGCGATAGAGCTGGTCGCGGTCGGCGCCGACCACGGCGCCGTGCGTCTCGTCCTCGATCGCGAACGGCTGGCCGTCGCGCTCCGGCAGTGCTGCCGCGACCTCCTCGATCAGCGGCGACAGCGGGAACCGGACGAGCGTCAGCGGCGGCGCGCCCTCGCGCGTATAGGCGAGCGTGCCGGTGCACAGCTTGGTCGCGCGCTCGATCGCGTTGACCAGCGCCGGCGCCATGCGGCGGATCTCCGGCGTGCCGGTCTCGGCGATCCGGTCGGAGACTACGAGCGCCGTCGACAGCATGTTGCGCAGGTCATGGTTGACCTTGGTGACGGCGGTGCCGAGGGCGGCCAGCCGCGCATGCTGGCCGATCGCCCGGCGCACGGCCTCCTGCATGTGGGCGAGCTCGCGCTGGGCGACACCGATCTCGTCGCGCCGCCGGCCGGGGCGGATGACGCGCGAGGCGTCCTCCGGGTCCATGCGGAACGCGATCATGTTCTCGCTCAGTTGCCGCATCGGCCGCACCAGTAGCCATTGCAGCGTCACGTAGAGCAGCGCCGCCGTCATCGCGGAAATGATGAGCGAAATCTGGAACAGGTTGCGGGCAAACGCGATCATCGCCTCGCGCAGGGGCCGCTCGGGCAGGGTCACGTCGAGCGCGATGTCCGGCTCGTGCGGCGATTGGCCGATCACCATCATGACCCGGTCGCCGCGGCGGAACAGCACCATGAGGGCCGCGCGCATCTGGTCGATCGGCGACTCGGCGCGCAGGTCGACGACGCGCTGCACCTCCGGCGGCATCTCGAGCGCCAGCACGCCCTTGAGCTTGGACGAGGAGAGGCGCCCCATGTCCTCGGGCATGGCCGAGAAGGCGCCGACATTGTGCAGGAGCTGGTCCGCCAGTTCCTGGCTCACCATGTTGTCGGGCGTCGCTTCGAGCGCCAGAAGGGCGAGCGTGCCGGCGGCGAGCTTGTCCTCGAGATAGCTCATGCGGAAGTGGGCCAGCGACGGCACGAAGATCAGCACCTCGCTGAGCATCACGAAGGCGACGGTGAGGACGAAAAGGCGGGCCGACAGGCTTCGGGCAAGCGGCGGCAGCGGGAGAATTGGGCGGTTCATCGTGCGTCAATCTAGCATGACCGCCCCGCGCGGGACGGACATGCGTTGATCCCACACGAAATTGTGCGCATATGACAAGCGCCAACGTGCTGCCATGATCGTGTGGTCATGATTGGGACACCAGGGCGCAGGCCGGCAGGCCCGCGCCGTCCGGCGAATGACGTTGTGGTTGGCCCCGAGGGGGCGATGAAGCGGGCCCGAGGCGGGAGTACTGCATGACCGATCATCCTCGATCGAGCGCCGGCGAGACGCCGACGATCGGTCTCGGCACGCGCCGCAGCAGCGGCCAGGTTCAGCGCCATGCCGTCCGGTACAGCCGGTTCGTCGGCTGGGCGAAGCTCGTGCTGCCGATCGGTGCCGGCGGCTTGCTGCTGGCGCTCGCCGCATGGCCGTATATCTCGCAGGGCGTCAATCGGCTGAAGTTCGTGTTCCCGAAGCTCGACAGCGCCCAGGTGCGCGACCTGCGCATGGTCAATCCGCGCTTCAGCGGCGTCGACAAGGAAAAGCGGCCGTTCACGCTGACAGCCGACACGGCGCGCCAGAACCAGGAGAACGCCGACCTGATCGGGCTCGAGGTGCCGAAGGCCGACATCATGACCAAGGAAGGCGCCTGGGTCGTTGTCACCGGCAAGACCGGCGTCTATCAGCCGAACAGCCATTTCCTCGACCTCTATAATGATGTGACCCTGTTCCACGACAAGGGATACGAGTTCCATACCCAGCAGGCGCGGGTGAACCTCGACGCAGGCTCTGCCGAGGGCGATCAGCCGGTCGACGGCGTCGGCCCCGCCGGCACCATCACCGGCCAAGGCTTCAGGATACTCAAGAAGGGTGAGACCGTGCTATTCACCGGCAAATCCAAGCTGGTGATGAACGCGGCAAGCGGCGAGGCCAAGTGAGCCCCAAAGATCTTCTCCCCAAATCCGTTGGTTTGTTCGTTGCGGTCGCGCTGCTCGGCGCCCCCCTCGCCGTATGGGCGCAGGACCAGGGTGGCCAAACCCAGCCGCAACAGGCGCCTCAGTCTCAGCCGGCCGCCAAGCCGAAGAAGCCGCCCAAGCCTCCGAAGCCGCCGGCCCCGGCCGCAGCGCCCAACGCCGCCGCGCCCAACGCCGCAGCACCCAATGCCGCTGCCACGACTGGCTCGGCCGGCACCGCGGCCACGAAGGGCGGCACCGGCTCGACCCTGCTCGGCGGCCGCAGCCAGGGGCCGCTCGAGGTTACGAGCGAGAACGGCATCGAGTGGCAGCAGGACGTGAAGGCCTATATTGCGCGCGGCAACGCCGTGGCGAAGCGCGGCCAGACGACACTCTATGCCGACGTCCTCACCGCCTATTACCGCGACATCCCGAACTCGAGCCAGACCGAGATCTGGCGCGTGGTCGCCGACGGCCATGTCCGCATCACGACGCCGACCCAGGAAGTGGTGGGCGACCATGGCATCTACGACGTCGACCAGACCGTCGTCGTCATGACCGGGCAGGCCCTGAAGCTGACGACGCCGCAGGATGTGGTGACGGCGCGCGACTCGCTCGAATGGTACGACGGCAAGCAACTGGCAGTTGCGCGCGGCAATGCCGTCGCGGTGCGGGGCGACCGCCGGCTCCGCGGCGACACGCTGGTGGCGCAGGTCACCCAGGCGCCGGGCGAGGACTCGCGCATCAGCCGCGTCGACGGCAAGGGGCACGTCATCGTGTCAGGCCCCAACAACCAGGTCGGCACCGGCGACAGCGGCGTCTACAACGCCGATACCGGCATCGCGACGCTCGTCGGTCACGTCACGGTCGCGCGCGGCGACGACACGGTCGTGGGCCAGTACGGCGTGGTCGATCTCCAGAACGGCGTCAGCCGAATCCTGCCCCGTCCGCCCACCGCCGAGGACACAACGCGCGGTCGGGTTCAGGGCATCATCATTCCGCGCGGCAAGGGCCCCAATTCCGCGGCATCCGACCAAAAAGCGCAGCCGTAACGGGCGAAACCGCGCTAGAGTAGCCCCCATGAAGATCCTGTCGACGTTGTTCAGCGAGCCTGAAGCGCGGAGTGAAGAACCCGCAGCAGACATTCCGGCTCCGGAACAATCCACCAATGATACGAGGCCCCGTCTTGTCGCGAGCAAGACCGGCTTGGTTGCGACCAACCTCGGCAAGCGCTTCCAGCGCCGGCCGGTGCTGCGCGACGTCTCGATCTCGGTGAAGCGGGGCGAGGCGGTCGGCCTGCTCGGCCCGAACGGCGCCGGCAAGACGACCTGCTTCTACATCATCACGGGGCTCATCAGCGCGGACGTCGGCTCGATCATGCTCGACGGCCACGACATCACCGGCCTGCCGATGTATCGCCGGGCCCGGCTCGGCATCGGCTATCTGCCGCAGGAAGCCTCGATCTTCCGCGGGCTCTCGGTCGAGCAGAACATCCGCGCCGTGCTCGAGGTGGTCGAGCCCGTGGTCGACGCGCGCGAGGCTATGCTGGACGAGCTCCTCGCGGAATTCTCGATCAGCCATCTCAGGCGCACGCCGGCGCTGGCGCTGTCCGGCGGCGAGCGCCGCCGTGTGGAGATCGCCCGTGCGCTCGCGACCCAGCCGCATTTCATCCTGCTCGACGAGCCGTTGGCCGGCATCGATCCGATCGCGGTCAACGACATCCGCGAGCTGGTCCGGCATCTGAAGAACCGGGGCATCGGCGTGCTGATCACCGACCACAACGTGCGCGAGACGCTCGACATTGTCGACCGGGCCTACATCCTTCACGACGGCCGGGTCCTGATGGAAGGCCCGCCCAGCGAGATCGTTGCCGATGTGAACGTGCGCCGGGTCTATCTCGGTGAGAGATTCAGTCTTTAGGGTTGGTGTAGGACAATGGCGCTCAGTCAGAGACTCGATCTCCGACAGTCACAGTCCCTCGTCATGACGCCGCAGCTGCAGCAGGCGATCAAGCTGCTGCAGCTCTCGAACCTCGAACTTTCCGATTTCGTCGAGCAGGAGCTTGAGCAGAACCCGCTGCTCGAGCGGGACGAGAGCGATCCCGAGCCCGCGATCGCGGCCGATGCGCCGAACGGGGCGGAGGCGGCGCCCGAGATTGCGGACAAGCCCGCGACGGCGCTCGACGGCGAGCAGAGCTTCGGCGGCGAGGACGCGGACCTGTGGAACGCGTCGGCCGGGACCGAGGGCGAGGGCGCCATCGATTATACCGGCGACGCCGACGCCTGGAAGACGCCGAGCACGCGCGCCGGCGGCGACGACCTGCCAGGCCTGGAGGAGACGCTCCGGCAGGATATCACGCTGCGCGAGCATCTGGCGGGCCAGCTCAATTGCGACCTCGAGGAGCCTGCCGAGCGGATGATCGGCCTGTTCCTGATCGACCTGGTCGACGAGGCCGGCTATCTGACCGCTGACCTGAACGAGGTGGCGGCGACGCTCGGCACCGATCTCGCCACGGTCGAGGCGGTGCTGGCCCGGCTGCAGCGCTTCGATCCGGTCGGCATCTTCGCGCGCAACCTCGCCGAGTGCCTGGCGATCCAGTTGAAGGAGCTGGGTCGCTTCGACCCCTGCATGGAGAAGCTGGTCGCCAACCTGCCGCTGCTCGCCAACCGCGAGATCGGGGCCTTGATGCGCGTGTGCGGCGCCGATGCCGAGGACCTGGCGCAGATGGTCGCCGAGATCAAGGCGCTGAACCCGAAGCCGGGCCTCGCCTTCGACGGCGTGCCGGCTCAGCCGGTGGTGCCCGACATCATGATGCGCCCGCAGCAGGGCGGCGGCTGGATCATCGAGCTCAACAACGACACGCTGCCGCGCGTGCTGGTCAATACCCGCTACTACGCCCAAATCAACCGGAGCCAAGCCGGCAAGCTCGATCGCGACTATCTGGCGGAAAAGCTGCAGTCGGCCAATTGGCTGGTCAAGTCGCTGCATCAGCGGGCGACCACGATCCTCAAGGTTGCGACGGAAATTGTGCGGCAGCAGGAGGCATTCTTCGCCTACGGCGTTTCCCACCTGAGGCCGCTGATCCTGCGCGACATCGCCGAGGCAATCGGCATGCACGAGAGCACGGTCAGCCGGGTCACGACCAACAAGTACATGACGACGCCGCGCGGCCTGTTCGAGCTCAAGTACTTCTTCACCTCCGCGATCCCCGCTGCCGATGGTGCTGCCTCGCATTCCGCCGAGGCAGTCAAGTTCCGCATCAAGGCGCTGATCGACGCGGAGGGGGCCGACGGCGTGCTGTCTGATGATCGAATCGTCGAGATCTTACGTGAGGATGGAATCGACATCGCCCGCAGAACGGTGGCGAAATACCGTGAAGCGATGCGGATCCCGTCTTCCGTGTTGCGGCGACGCGACAAGTCGCTGGGCATGTAGAGCACCTGCATATCCCTCCGTCGGCGCCAACCCGGCCGGCCGGAGGGGATCATGGACATCCCGAGGGCGAGCGTCCATCGGGGTGCCGCTCGCCCGGGTCCTGCAGGGCTCGGGCGTGACCAAAGCAAGGGGAGTTCATCATGGCGATGCAGTTACGCGTCACGGGCAAGCAGATGGATGTGGGCGAGTCGCTTCGAACGCACATCGAAGGCACGCTCACCACGCTGGTCGGCAAGTATTTCGGCAATGGCATCGAGGCCCATGCCGTAATCTCGCGCGAGGCCCATCGCTATACGTGCGACCTGCAGGTCCATGTCGGCCGCGGCATCCTCATGCAAGCGAGCGAGAAGGATTCGGACGTCTACCAGGCCGCCGACCGGGCGGCGGAGCGGATCGCCAAGCGGATGCGCCGCTACAAGCGCCGCCTGACCGCGCACAACGTCAACGGCAAGGACCGGGTCGAGCAGGCGATCGAGGCGCGTTCCTACGTTCTGGCGCCCGAGCCGGAAGACCATGACGACACGGCGCACGAGCATCTCGATGGGCAGCCGGTGGTGGTCGCCGAGATGGCGACGGAGATCCCGACGCTCACCGTCGGCGAGGCGGTGATGCGCATGGACCTTGCGGAATTGCCCACTTTGATGTTTAGGAACTCCGCCCATGGCGGACTCAACGTCGTCTATCGCCGGAACGACGGTCATATCGGCTGGATCGATCCACGACAGAACGGCGCGTCCGCCTGAGAGCGCTCATCGCCCGGATGGGAATCCGGGCGATGATTAGCACGAGCGCAGTAATTTTGGAGCATGGTCCGATTGCATACGATCGGGCCGTGTTCCGGGCTGAATAGGCGTCACCAGGATCTATCGATGATTATCGCCGATCTGATCACGCCGCAGAGCGTGATCGCCAATTTCCGCGTCGCTAACAAAAAGCAGGCGCTGCAGGAGTTGGCCAAGAAAGCCGCAGTACTGGTCGGCCAACCGGAGAAGCTCGTGTTCGACGTCTTGTCCGAGCGCGAGCGATTGGGCACGACAGGCGTCGGGCTCGGCATCGCCATCCCGCACGGCAAGGTACCCGGCTTGAGCAAGATGACCGGGCTGTTCGCCCGGCTCGACAAGCCGGTCGATTTCGAGGCGATCGACAATCAGCCGGTCGACCTCATCTTCCTGCTGCTGGCGCCCGAGGACGCCGGGGCGGACCACCTGAAGGCGCTCGCGCGCGTGTCGCGCCTGCTCAGGGATCGGGCGGTCTGTGCCAAATTGCGCGGCACGGACAGCGCTGATGCGCTCTATGCGCTCTTGACCGAGGATCAGGCGTCCAACGCGGCGTGAGGGCTGCGCCGGACGCCCTTCGTGGGAGAACGGGCCGGCGGAAGGATTTGGCCCGGGGGATTTGGCCGGAGGGATTTACCCGAGGAACCTACTCCGGCCGGTTGTCGCTTCAGTGGACGCTGACGGGCTCCAGCCCATGCTGGCGCACCGCGGCGAAGGCGACGTCGCGGTCGGTGACGACCGCCATCTGAGTGCCGTCGGCCGCGTGGATGGCATAGCCGACTTCGTCATTGATCGAGACCGGCTTGATGAAGGCCAGGTCCTGCACGCCGAACGCGGCCAGATCGCGGTCCGACATGTGGCGGGGATTGATGATGCTGCTGTCGTTCATGGTTCTTACCTCCGAACCGGCGGCGGGGGCATCTCGGCCCTATCCAGCCCGACCGGCTCTCTCCAGCGGCCTCGCGTGCCCGTCTCGAGCTCTCCCCGTGTCCCTCTGCATTGCGCGTGCCGGATGCTTGGGGCGCGGATCGATCTCCTGACGAGAACGTGATTGGTCGCGATTGCGTTCAGATCCGATATGTGTCCCGTCCGATGGATGGGTGGCGGATAGGTCAGGCTTTCTCCGTATCGGCGCCGATATCGATGGGTTGGTGGGCAGGGCTCTTGCCGTTCGCGCGGATCTCGACCCGGCGGACCTTGGGCTCGACGGTCGGGCGCACCAGATCGATATGCAGCAGGCCGTTGTCGAGCGAGGCGCCGGTCACCTCGATCCCTTCCGCGAGAACGAAGGAGCGCTGGAATTGGCGGGCCGCGATGCCTCGATGCAGATAGAGCCGCTCGCGATCGTCGGTCTGCTTGCCGCGGATGACGAGCTGGTTGTCTTCGATCTGCACGACGAGGTCATGCATGGTGAAGCCGGCGACGGCGAGAGTGATGCGAAGCCGGTCGTCGCCGGTCTGCTCTATGTTGTACGGCGGGTAGCCGTCGGTCGACGCTTTCGCCACGCGGTCGATCGCGCGTTCGAAATGGTCGAAACCCAGGAGCAGCGGCGAATTGAACAGGGAAATGCGGTTCATGGCGTGGTCTAGAGCCTCCTCCTCACGCAATCGAGCGAGCAGACAACCCGGGCCCGACTTCGGCACCCGGAGATGACGGCGACGCGCCGTCGAACATCTATCAGGTGGTAAATGACCCTCTCTAATCAAGAGCGTTCTCGGCGGACCAAGCAGCAGCTCGCCTACTGGCTCCGCCGGGTCGGCGAACCGCTCGTCATCCTGGCGCTGGCGATCCCGGCCATCGAGCTCGCCTACGATTCCTTTTGGGGTGCGTTCATCGCCGACCCGTTCCCGCCGGCGACGCGGATCACAGGCATCTGGGGCCTGCGCCTCATGGTTGCGGGCCTCCTGGTGACGCCGATCGCGCGCCTTTCAGGCCTGCCGACGGTGATCCGCTTCCGCCGGCCGATCGGCCTCTGGGCGGCCGCCTATTCAATCGGCCATTTCGCGATCTGGAGCTGGGACTACGGCTTCGATCCGGGGATCATCACCCATGAGGTCCTGCGCCTGCGTTATCTGTTCGTGGGGTTCGTTGCGACCGTGCTGCTGGTGCCGCTCGCCGCGACCTCGTTCAACGCAGCGATCCGCTGGCTCGGTGGCCGCAACTGGCGCCGGCTGCATTGGCTCGTCCATCCGGCGGTGCTGCTGGCGCTCTGGCACATGGCAACGGCCGGCCGCCTCTCGGGTGTCGATTTCACCATCATGAGCCTCGCAACCGGGCTCGCCATGCTGTGGCGTATCGTGCGGGCGTTGCCGAAGCCAGCCCCGGCGCGCTGAACCCCCGGCGCGCTGAACCCCCAGCAAGCTGAACCCTGCCCGCAAAACGCGCATTTCTGGGGCAAATTTGCGACCTCTCTCCATGGCTGGATCGTGCCGGATGGGAACGAAACCCTTGGTTCTGGCGTAAATTTCGACATCGCTCGCCGACCGGGGACAGCTTCCGGGCGGCGGTCGATGCGGAATAGTCCACGCGAGCGGGGCGTTATCGGAATAGTCCAGGCGCCCTCGCGTCATCTCGTCAGGAGTAGGGTTAAATGCCCAATCATCGCCGAACCGTCCGCAGCAGGTCCCTGCTTGCGGTGGCGTTGGTGGCCCTCTCGGCCTTCGGCTTCGGTTCGACCGCCGGTGCGTTCGCGCAAGATGCCCCACCGGACAGCGGCCCGGCCCAGGACCCACCGTCGCGCGTCGGCTATATCTCGCTCATCGAGGGCACGGTCTCGATGCACCCGAGTGCCAACGATCCCTGGGCACCCGCCTCGCTCAACTATCCGATGGTCCCCGGCGCCTCGCTGTGGACCGAGCCGGGCTCCAAGGCCGAGATCCAGATCGGCGCCGCGCGCGTCGATCTCGACGGCGGCACCGAGGTCGACATCGTCGCGGTCGACGATCAGAACGTCGACATCAGCGTGCCGCAGGGCCGCGCCGACGTGCATCTGCATGGCAGGCAGCCGAACGAGACCTATGAGGTGACGGCGCCGCGCGGCACAGTGGCGCTCAACGTTGACGGGACTTACCGCATCATCGCCGGCGACGATCAGAACCCGACAATGATCGGCGCGCTTTACGGCAACGCCCAGCTGCTCGAGCCGAACGGCACCGTGCCGGTCGAGACGAACAACGAGCTGGTCGTGAGCTCCGGCGATCCGCTGCAATACACGCAGCAGCCGATCCAGGACGACGGGTTCGATCATTGGGTCGCCGACCGCATGCACTGGTTCGAGCGGCCGGTCGCCCATCGCTATGTCTCGCCGCAGGTGGTCGGCGCCGACAATCTCGACCAGTACGGCACCTGGCAACAGACGCCGCAATATGGCGCGGTCTGGACGCCGTCCGCCGTCCAGGCGGACTGGGCGCCCTATCGCGAGGGCCATTGGTCCTGGGTCGCCCCCTGGGGCTGGACCTGGGTCGACGCCGAGCCCTGGGGCTTCGCGCCATTCCACTATGGCCGCTGGGCCGAGTACGAAAACCACTGGTGCTGGGTCCCGGGCGAGGTCGTGGAGCGCCCGGTCTATGCGCCGGCCATGGTCGCCTTCGTCGGTGGCGACCCGGGGCCGGGGATCGGCGTCGGCGTTGCAGTCGGTATTGGCGTCGGCGTCGGCATTGGTGCCGCCATCGGCTGGATCCCGCTCGGGCCGCACGAGGTCTATGAGCCCTGGTACCACCACAGCGACAATTATATCCGCAACGTCAACATCACGAACGTCTCGCGGACCGAGATCAACAACATCACGGTCAACAAGACCGTGAACAACATCAATAACGTGAACAATGTCACGAACGTCACCAACGTAACCTACGTCAATCAGCACGCGGTCACGGCGGTGAACCACGACACCTTCGTCAACGCCCAACCGGTGCGTCAGGCGGCCCTGCCGCAGGCGCAGGCGGCGAAATTCACCCGGCCGATCGTCGCGACCGCAGCAGCCCCTGCAGCGGCCCCTGGCCGTCCCGGCGGCGCGCCTCAGGGTGGTGCCCCGGCGGGCGGCGGCCTGCCGCAGCCGACCGTCGCAAGCCGCGTCGGCGCGCAGGCGGCGGCCCATCCGGTGCAGGCACCGCCGCAGGCGAAGCTGCAGATGCCGGTGACGCGCCCGAACGCAGAGGGCCATCTGGTGCCGACCGCCGTGCCGGCACCGGCCGCGGCCCGGCCGGGTCCCTCCCCGGCGCAGAACGGCGCGCCGCAGACCCACGGCCCGACGCCGGCCGTGGGGCAGCCCC